>JBGSQO010000114.1:0-3560 GCA_041738055.1 Filomicrobium sp. | reverse complement strand
GCCCGTCACGGCTCGGGCGCCGTCATCTCGGCCGTCCAGCGCGGCACCGACGAGTTGTTCTGGCTGTGGCTGAGCGCGCTGCGCGAGCAGTTGTCGGCCATCGTCGGCATCGTCTTCCTGGTGCCGATCGCCATCGCCATGGACTGGCGCATGGCGCTGATCCTCGCAACCCTGGCCGTCGCCTATACGATCTTGAACCTCATCGTCGTGCGCAAGACGTCGAGCGGGCAGGCGCTGGCCGAGCAGCATCGCTATGGCGTTTCGGGCCGCGTCGGCGATGTCGTCGGCAACGTGACCGTCGTGCAGAGCTACGCGCGGCTGGCCGCCGAGGCGGAGGCGCTCCGGGCGATGACCCGCGATCTGCTCGACGCGCAATATCCGGTGCTGACGTGGTGGGGCATCCTGACGGTCCTGCAGCGGGCCGCCGCGACGATTGCCATGATCGCAATTTTCGCGGTCGGCGCGGTGCTGTCTGCGGCCGGAGAACTCACGGTCGGCGAGATCGTCAGCTTCGTCGCCTTCGCCAACCTGTTGATCGGCAAGCTCGACCAGCTGTCGGGCTTCATTGTGCGCCTCCAGCAGGGCGCGCCCGCGATCGCCAACCTGTTCGAGATCTTCGATCAAGAGCCCGATACCCGCGACATCCCCGGCGCCCAGCCGCTCGCGGTCAGCGGCGGCCAAGTGGCCTACGAAGGCGTGAGCCTGACGTTTCCCGACAGCACGCAGGGCGTGTTCGATCTCACGTTCACCGCCGAGCCCGGCCAGACCGTCGCACTCGTCGGGCCGACGGGAGCCGGCAAGACCACGGCCATCGCGCTGCTGCAGCGACTGCGCAATCCCGACAGCGGCCGGATCAGGATCGACGGGCTGGACGTCGGGCAGGTGACGCTGCAGTCGCTGCGCCAGTCGATCGCCGTCGTATTCCAGGACGCGGGGCTGTTCAACCGCTCCATCGCCGAGAACATCCGCATCGGCCGGCCGGATGCCACCGACGCCGAGGTCGAGGCGGCCGCCCGCATGGCCGAGGCACATAATTTCATTATGCAGAAGCCCGGCGGCTATCAGTTCGTGATCGGCGAGCGCGGGGCGCAACTGTCGGGCGGCGAGCGCCAGCGACTGGCCATCGCGCGGGCCTTCCTCAAGGACGCGCCGATTTTGATTCTGGACGAGGCGACGAGTGCGCTGGACGCCCACACCGAGTCGCGCATCAAGCGGGCCATCGACGCGCTGAGAGAGGGCCGCACCACGTTCGTGATCGCCCACCGGCTGTCGACGGTCGCCGATGCCGATCAGATTCTCGTCCTCGACAAAGGCCGCATCGTCGAGCGCGGTCGCTACGAAGACCTGGTCGCACAGGGCGGCCTGTTCGCGCTGATGGTCGCCGAGGGCGGCTTTACCGTGCCCAAGCGCTCCGAAGAAGCTCGCACTCCGGTGTGAGGGTGGGGACGGTCGCCCCGTCTGGATGCCGCATGAGGCGGTCCAAAGTGAAGACGGGGGGCGTTGCCCCCTCGACCCCCACAAGGGGCTCGCCCCTTGACCCATCACCGGGAGTTCATGGCACGCGCGTTGCCGCGACGCAAGCAAACAGGCTTCGCCTGCGCGGGGTCCAGGGGCGCGCAGACCCCGTCTTCACTTTGCGCAAACTCGGACCGCAACCTTGGCCCGAATCCACCTCACCAAAGGAAAAAGGCCGCTGCCCGGTGTGGGCAACGGCCTTTCGACTGTCAGGGCTTTCCCAGGATCAGAGCTTGTGCGCCATGCGCACGCGCTTGGTCTCGAGGTACCGCTTGTTATAGAGATGCGGCTCGGTGACGACCGGCACCTGCTCGACGACCTTGATGCCTTCGGCGCGCAGCGCCTCGACCTTGGCCGGGTTGTTCGACAACAGCTTGATCTCGTTGAAGCCGAGATCATAAAGGATGTCGGCGGCGAGACCATACTCGCGCGCGTCGATCGGGGCACCGATCTCGACGTTGGCATCGACGGTGTCGAGGCCGCGATCCTGCAGCGCATACGCGCGGATCTTGTTGACGAGGCCGATGCCACGCCCCTCGTGATAAGGCAGGTACAGCAGCACGCCATTCGGCGTATCGACAATCACACGCATCGCGGCTTGCAGCTGCTGATAGCAGTCGCAGCGCAGGGAGTGAAAGATGTCGCCCGTCACGCAGCCCGAGTGGACGCGAACGACCGGCGTTGCCGCTGCGTCAGCTCCGACGCCGCGATTGATCAAAACCATGGCTTGGCTGCCAGAGTCTTGTCCTTGGTAAGCCCGTGCCTCGAGCGTGAGCTCGCGGCCGTGGAACTCGATCGGCAGCACAGTCTGAACCGACCAGTCAACGTCCAGCATCGTGGACTTAACCGCACTTGATCTCATCATGATCTCCAACGGAATTGCCGAGGTATGTCGCGCGTCGCATCGGTCCTCATCGTTTCGACCGGTGCACGCCCCCCTCTGGCAAGGTTGTGGCTCTTTCGTCCACACCACCCAAGGCGGTTAAATGCACGTCGATTTGGTCAGGACCGTGACGTCAACTGGCTCCCGCAGACCAACTGGCGTTGATCTATACCCCCCCGGCGTTACGTCCTGCGGCCTATTCCTTGGGAGCGGCCGAACGCAGACGTACCCGGGATATACCACAGGCCGAGAAATTTCTGCGGTGCGGCATCTAGGTCAAAGCGTAAATTTTTTATGAGCGGCACGTGATGAGCTTGGACGCTGCAAAGCCCGCAAAATCGGCTAAATCGATGCGTCGCCGGCTCATCGGCGCCACTGCGGTGGACGCGATGTCGCAGGCCTTGTGGAACGTGTTGCGGAGCCAATTCGGTGGTCCATCGCCTCGCGGGCTCTGACACACCACCTCAACACGCCCACGGCAGTGCGCTGTTTTGGCTCATATCTGGAATACTGATTATCCTGGTGGCGCATGGCTCCGCCGCAGTCGAGGCAGGCCGGGTCTCGCACTACGTCCCCATCGTTCTCGCGCATGGCGCCGTTTATGGTCTTGCCGTGTGGCGCAGCCTCGCCAGACCTGACGAGGCTCCTAGACTCTGGGCCATTCTGCTCGTTGGGGTGATGCTGCGCTGGCTGGCGCTCGCCGCGCCCATAGGCCTGTCGAGTGACGTCTACCGCTACATATGGGATGGCCGGCTGATGTGGGAGGGCATCAGCCCCTATCTCGTCGTACCCGCCGACCCATCCCTTTCGCATCTGCGAGATGAAACAGTTTATCCGCTCATCAATCAGAAAGAGCGCGCCGTCACCATTTACCCGCCGATGGCCCAAATTGTTTTCGCAGCCGGCGTCTGGCTGTCCGATAGCGTGGCGGGACAACGCGCCGTGATGCTGCTCAGCGAGGCGGTCGTCGTGGTCGCGCTGCTGGGATGGCTCCGGGCCTTGCGGCTGCCGCCGAGCCGCATTCTGATCTACGCGTGGCATCCCCTGCCGATCTGGGAGTTGGCGAGCCAGGCGCATCTGGATGCTGCCGCCATGGCGTTCCTTGCGCTGGCCATCTGGGCTGCCGTCAGCGACCGGCAAGGCTGGACCGGCGTTGCGCTGG
>JBGSQO010000103.1:0-2060 GCA_041738055.1 Filomicrobium sp. | reverse complement strand
AGCACGCGGGCGCCGCGCTCCACGACGGATTGCAGTTCGTCGACGGTGTAGAAGTTGAGCCGGATCGGGATGCCGAAACGGTCGCGCAGCGGAGTCGTCAAGAGGCCCGCGCGCGTCGTGGCGCCGACGAGGGTAAACTTGGCCAGATCGATGCGCACCGAGCGCGCGGCCGGCCCCTCGCCGATAATGAGGTCGAGCTGGAAGTCCTCCATGGCGGGATAGAGGATCTCCTCGACGGCCGGATTGAGACGGTGGATTTCGTCGATGAACAGGACGTCGCGGTCTTCCAGGTTGGTCAGGAGGGCGGCCAGATCGCCGGCCTTGGAGATGACCGGCCCGGAGGTCGCGCGGAAGCCGACGCCCAGCTCCTTCGCCATGATCTGGGCGAGCGTCGTCTTGCCGAGGCCGGGGGGGCCGGCGAACAGCACATGGTCGAGGGCGTCCCCACGGGCCCGGGCGGCCTGGATGAACACGCGCAAGTTGGCGCGCGCCTGCTCCTGCCCGGTGAAATCATCGAGCGATTGCGGACGGATAGAGGCTTCCAGCGAGTCGGTCTCGCGCTTAGCCGATGTCACCAGCCGGTCGTCTGACATCAGTTGTTGATGCAGGTGTTTGGAGAGGGCGTCAAGCGGGGGGGCGTGCCTCAGCTCGACTTGGCTGCCTTCTTGGCCGCCTGCTTCTCGGCCTGCCGGTGCATGAAGCCCGCCATCGGTCCGTAGCCCAGCCACAGCAATGCGATATTCACGATGCTGACGACAGCAGCAATGATGGCCCAGAACTGCGCCGAAGCCCCGCCCACACCCGAGGCGACGAGAAACTCCTGCAGGTTGACGCCACTGGCTGCGAGCAACCCGCCCAACGCCGCAAGCGAAACGACCCAACCGGCAACCAGCGAGCCGAAAATCAACTTCCAGCGCTCGCCAACCGTCGGCAGGCTGCCGTGGCGGGTGGCGAAGGCCTGGCCGGCAACCGCCGCCGAGAGCCCAGTCATGGCCAACGAGGTGCCCGAGCCAACGTCGATCTGGGCAAACCACGTCAGCGCAGCCATGGCGGCGATGCTCAAGGCGTAGATCCCGGCAAACATGAGGATGGTCGGCATCACTGGTCGAGCAGTCGTCTCAGGGCTGACCATGAGCTTGGTCTCCGCAGGTGATTTGAGTGCGTCCCATATGGCAAATGCGAGAGGGGTTGGTCAATGATGATCACGGCGTTGACCGCTACCCAAGTGAAGTGCCGGGCGCTGCGCGCGCCCGGACCCCGCGCAGCCGGAGGCTGTTTGCCCTGCGTTGGGGCGACGCTTGTGCCTAAAATTCTCGGGTGTAGTTCCAAAGCCTAAGGTCTTGGTAGGGGTCGAGGGGGCAACGCCCCTGTCTTCACTTCACCCCGCTCGGCTCGCGCCGGCAACTGACTTCGCGCCTATCCCGTCTTCCCCACGGCGAGCGAAGCGCCTAGAAGCGTCAGTCGATGGCACCACGACCAACCAACAAGACGACCGGCAAGACCTCCGCCCAGACGCGTGCCCCGCGCGCCTGGCAGCGGATGCTGTCCGGCCGCCGGCTCGATCTGCTCGATCCCTCTCCGCTGGATATCGAGATCGAGGACATCGCCCATGGGCTCGCCCGGGTCGCCCGCTGGAACGGCCAGACTGTCGGAGATCATGCCTTCTCGGTCGCCCAACACGTGCTGATCGTGGAGGACATCGCAGCCGCCGTGAACCCGCGTTGGCCGCGCTCCTGGCGGCTTGCCGCACTTCTGCACGACGCGCCCGAGTACGTCGTGGGCGATCTCATCAGCCCGTTCAAGACGGCGATCGGCTTCGACTACAAGGCCTTCGAGAACCGCCTGCTGGAGGCGATCCACGTCCGCTTCGGGCTGCCGCGCGCGCTGCCGGACGACGTGGCTGCAGCCCTCAAGGATGCCGATCGCATGGCGGCCTTCCACGAGGCGACCGTGTTGGCGGGTTTCGCAGTCGAGGAGGCGCTGGAGTTCTTCGGCAGCCCCGAGGGATTGCCGGCGCGGCTGCGAGACGCGCTGTCCCGTCTCGCCCCCCTGCCGGCCGC
>JBGSQO010000097.1:0-3796 GCA_041738055.1 Filomicrobium sp. | reverse complement strand
GGTCGCGCGGTGACGACGGCCGGCCCGCCGATCGGTGCCTTGCAGCCGGTCAGCCAGACGTCGAAGACCGGGTGCTCGACGGCGTTGAGGCCGGGGCTCTCGGCAAACATCCAGCCGGAGAACAGCCGCTTGGTCGTGCCGTCGAGGAAGGTTTCGTCGATTTCGACGAAGGTGGTCGTCTTCGGCCGTTCGGTGGGCGGGCGCGAGTAGCAGGCCCGCGGCGTCACCTTCAGCGCACCGAAATCGATGGTCTTGTTGAGCGGCACCTCGAGCGACTTGATCGTCGCCGTCACCTTGTCGAGGGCTGCAAAGACGGCGACCTCGTTGGTCAGCCGCTCGGCTTCGACCGGCACTGCAGACGTGAGGGCGAGCACGACAACCCCAGCGGCTGCTGCTGTCAGCGTTCGAACGGGACGTGATGCACGAACGTTTCGCACGGTGCCTCTCTCAGGGCCATCAGGATTGCCGCGACCGGCGCAGTGAACGCCGCTGCGGTCAGTGACTGCTGGTCGGATTCGCCATTGCGCTCAAGCCGGATCAGGGCTCGACCGCATAAGCACTCCGTTGTCAGGCCGCATTGGGGCGCAATCGAGGTGAGGTCCCGCCCCGCGGTGGGCAGGTTCACGCGGAGCCTCTAGTGTCCCGTCTCCGAAGTTCGCCTCCACTCTGCAGCAACCACCTGAGCGAACTTCGGAGACATAAGGGACACTAGATTCATAGAGTTGCTAGTGTGATTCAGATTCAGAAGTTCGCTCGGAACCTCGCCGCAGGCGGTGGCGAACTTCTGAATCATCACACTAGTCCGGCCGCCAGGGCTTGTAGTCGCCGGTCGCCTTCGGCCGCTTGGCGGTCGACAGGATCGAGCCGGCCGGACGATAGGCTCCAGCGGTCCCGGTCATGTTGGGCTGGTGGGCCTTCTGCCAGGGCTTGGCCGCGTAAGCGACGTCCGTCGGCTTCTCGTCGACCGTGTAGTGCAGCCAGCCATGCCACTCCGGCGGGACCAGGGAGGCTTCCGACATGCTCTTATAGACGACGAAGCGGCGCGGCACGCCGAGCGGCCCGACGCCGTTGGTCTGCTCGTAGTAGATGTTGCCCAGGTCGTCCTGCCCGACCTTCTTGGCGCACTTCCAGATCGTGTAGCGCGTCCCCCAGGTGTTGCCGCCCCACCAACTGAACAACTCGCCGATAATGCCCATGATCCGATCCCCTGCCGGGCGCGGCTCGTCGCGCCTGCCATTGCGTTCCGACTGCTTGTGCCGCAGCGAAGTTATCCTGTCCATACGACGGACGAGCGCGGCAGTTGAGCCACACTCTGTGGCGCTGGAATCGCGATAGCCTGATGGCCGTCGGCGAGCCGGTGACAACGCGCAGATTTCGCTTGATCGCCCCGTCTGGAGCCGTCCGGAAGCGACCCGCACGAGCCGCCCGCACACGTTTCCCACACCCCACTCACACCCCACATCTTGTAGCGGTAGGCGCTGCAACCCCACTATTTGTGGTCTTTGAGCCGGTCCGGGGGCTTCTGCTCAGCCTCGAATCGGGTAGCTTCCGGTCGTGGCCCGAGCGGGGTGCGTCCCACTGCCCCGCGTAATGCTCGAAGCCGCCAGTCCCACCGCGTTCGACGCTTCCACGCCCCTCCTCCGCTGATCTTCCTTCCTCCGGCGCAAATCATCTGCTGCTGGTCGACGCGAGCGGCTGGCCGGAGCCGCGGCACGAAGCGCTCAGTACTTTGACGACGGCCCCCGACACACAGGCGTGGGGCCGCGCACGGATCATCATGCCCGGGTCATGACCTGGTACTGCGTACACGACCCCCCACTGTCCAATCGGGGGAATAGAAGACAATGCAGATCACGCGCCGCTTCACCAAGGCCGGCAAGTCGCCCTACGCCGCCATCGCCTTCCGCAGTGCGACGAGCGAGATCAAGAACCCCGATGGGTCCGTCGTGTTCCGGCTCGCCGGATTCGACGTTCCCGAGCAGTGGAGCCAGGTCGCCGCCGATATCCTGGCGCAGAAGTATTTCCGCAAGGCCGGCGTCCCCGCCCGCATGATGCGCATCGAGGAAAACGGCGTTCCCTCCTGGCTGTGGCGCTCGGTCCCCGACACCAAGGCGCTGGCTGAACTGCCCGAGGCCGAGCGCTTCGTCGGCGAGTCCGACAGCCGTCAGGTGTTCGACCGGCTCGCCGGCACCTGGACCTACTGGGGCTGGAAGGGCGGCTACTTCACGACCGAGGAGGACGCCCGCGCCTTCTTCGACGAGCACCGCTATATGCTCGCCATGCAGATGGCCGCGCCCAACTCGCCGCAGTGGTTCAACACCGGCATGCACTGGGCCTATGGCATCGACGGCCCCGGCCAGGGTCACTACTACGTTGATCCGTTCTCCGGCGAACTCGTCCAGTCGACCTCCGCCTACGAGCATCCCCAGCCGCACGCCTGCTTCATCCAGTCGGTCGCCGACGATCTCGTCAACGAGAACGGCATCATGGACCTGTGGGTGCGCGAGGCCCGCCTGTTCAAGTACGGCTCCGGCACCGGCACCAACTTCTCGTCTCTCCGCGGCGTCAACGAGCGGCTGTCGGGCGGCGGGCGCTCGTCGGGCCTCATGAGCTTCCTCAAGATCGGCGACCGGGCGGCCGGCGCCATCAAGTCGGGCGGCACCACGCGGCGCGCAGCCAAGATGGTCGTCGTCGACGTCGATCACCCGGATATCGAGGAATTCATCAACTGGAAGGTGAAGGAGGAGCAGAAGGTCGCCGCTCTCGTCACCGGCTCCAAGATCGCGCAGAAGCGCCTGAAGGCCATCATGAAGGCCTGCGTCAACTGCGAGGCCGATGGCGACGACTGCTACGATCCGGCCAAGAACCCGGCGTTGAAGCGCGCCATCAAGGACGCCCGCCGCGACGACGTGCCGGAGAACTATGTCCGCCGCGTCATCCAGTTTGCGCGCCAGGGCTACAAGGACATCGATTTCCCGACCTACGACACCGACTGGGATTCGGAGGCCTACCTCACCGTCTCGGGCCAGAACTCCAACAACTCGGTGCGCGTGACCGACGGCTTCCTCAAGGCCGTGGAGACGGGCGGCGACTGGAAACTCGCCTCCCGCACCACCGGCAAGGTCATCAAGACGCTGCAGGCCCGCGACCTGTGGGAGACCATCGGGCATGCCGCCTGGGCTTCCGCCGATCCCGGCATCCAGTTCCACACCACGATCAACGACTGGCACACCTGCCCCAAGTCGGGTGAAATCCGGGCCTCCAACCCGTGCTCGGAGTATATGTTCCTCGACGACACGGCCTGTAATCTGGCGTCCCTCAATCTGATGCAGTTCCGCCGCGCCGACGGCTCGTTCGATGCCGAGGCCTTCGAGCATGGCTGCCGGCTGTGGACGGTCGTGCTCGAGATCTCGGTGATGATGGCGCAGTTCCCGTCCCGCCAGATCGCCGAACTCTCCTACCGCTACCGCACCCTCGGCATCGGCTTCGCCAACATCGGTGGCCTGCTGATGGCGGCCGGCATCCCCTACGACTCGGCCGAGGGCCGGGCCATTTGCGGGGCGATCTCGGCCGTCATGACGGGTGTCTCCTACGCCACCAGCGCCGAGATGGCGTCCGAGCTGGGCACCTTCCCGGGCTACGCCGAGAATGCCGAGGACATGCTGCGCGTGATCCGCAATCACCGCCGCGCCGCCCACGGCCAGCATGCCGGCTACGAGGGGCTGAACACGCTGCCCGTGCCCCTCGACCACGCCTCCTGCCAGGATCCGCGGCTGATCGAGGCGGCCAAGCGCGC
>JBGSQO010000067.1:0-5267 GCA_041738055.1 Filomicrobium sp. | reverse complement strand
CCGAGGTCAGGATCTGGGCGGCGCGCGCCTCCGCCTGCCGCCACGGCACGCCGGCGATGAGCTGCGGGATGATGACGTTCTCGAGCGCCGAAAACTCCGGCAGCAACTGGTGGAACTGGTAGACGAAGCCCATCTCGTTTCGGCGCACGCGCGTGCGCTCGCCGTCCGCCAGCTGCGAGCAGTCCTTGCCGCTGATGATGACGCGCCCGCTATCCGGCGTCTCCAACAGGCCCGCGACGTGCAGCAGCGTCGACTTGCCAGCACCCGACGGGCCGACGAGCGCGACGGCCTGTCCCGGAAACAGCTCGGCGGAGGCGCCATCGAGCACGCGGATTTCACGTTCGCCCTGCCGGAAGCCGCGGAACACGCGTTCGAGCCGCAGGACCGCGGGGGAGGAGGAATGGCTGTTCATCTCGTCTCTCACTCGTAGCGGAGGGCTTCGACGGGATCGAGCGTGGACGCCCGCCACGACGGATAGAGTGTGGCCAACACCGACAGGCCGAGGCCCATGGCGACGATCATCGCCGTCTCCCAGGGATCGATCTTGGCCGGCAGCTTGGTCAGGTAGTAGACGGACGGATCGAACAGCTTGGTGCCGGTCAGCCACGCCACCCCTTGGCGCACCTCGTCGATATTCCAGCAGAACACGATGCCCAGGATGAGGCCCGCCAGGGTGCCGACGACGCCGATCGAGGCGCCCGTGATGAGGAACACGCGCATCATCGACCCACGCGTCGCCCCCATCGTGCGCAGGATGGCAATGTCGCGGCCCTTGTCCTTCACCAGCATCATCATGCCCGAGATGATGTTGAGGGCGGCCACCAGAATGATCAGCGACAGGATGATGAACATCATGTTGCGTTCCACCTCGAGCACGGTGAAGAAGCTCTCATTCCTCTGCCGCCAGTCAGTGAGTTGTATGGTCGGCCCGGCGGCGGCCTTGATCGGTCCGGCGAAGGCATCGACCGCCTCCGGATTGTCGACCACGATCTCCAGCACGTCGACGCTGCCGTCCTTGCCGAAGTAGCGCTGGCTCTCGGCGAGCGGCATGATGATGATGGAGCGGTCGAATTGGCTCATGCCCATCTCGTAGATGGCCACGATCGGATAGAGCTTGCTGCGCGGGGCCGTGCCGAACGGCGTGGTCGCTCCGCGCGGGGACACCAGCGTGATCGAATCACCCAGCGTGACGCCGAGAGCGGTGGCCAGCCGCGTGCCGATGGCGATTCCGCCCTGGGCCGCGAAGTTGTCGAGCGTGCCGAGGTGGACGTTGTCGTAGACGAGCTTCAACGACTTGACGCCATCATCCGACAGACCGCGCACGATGCCGCCGGTCGCCTGCACGCGCGAGGAGACCATCACCTGGCCTTCGACGAGCGGCATGGCGTGGTGGACGCCCGGCACCTGCTCGACCTTCGCCTTGATCGCCTCGTAATCGTCGAACGGCTGGCCGATCTTGATCGCCACGACGTGGCCGTCGAGGCCGACGATCTTGGAGAACAGGTCGGCGCGGAAGCCGTTCATCACCGCCATGACGATGATGAGGGTGGCGACCCCGAGCATGATGCCGAGGAACGAGAACCCGGCGATGACCGAGATGAAGCCTTCCTTGCGCCGCGCCCGCAGGTAGCGCGAGGCCAGCATCCACTCGAACGGCGCGAACGGCCCCGTCTCGGCAGCGCTTTTCCCCGTCGTCTCGCGAGCCCTCGAACCTGTCATCGCCCCACGTCCCCCGTTCGGCATTCGGCTGTCGGCATCCAGCTATCGGCTGTGCGACTGAAGCCGACGACTCGCCATGAGCCCGTGTGGGCTCCTTGGCAGTAGGTCGCGGCCCAATCAAGGCAACAGGGCACGACGGCTCTCGCGTCCGTCAATAGGCCCGCGCGATCAGCACCCATTCTTTCGCGGGCTCGCCGGTGAACAGGCACGGCCCGCTGACCGGCTCCTGGTCAAGCGGCGCATTTCGGATGGTCAGTTTCAGGGCTTTCAGCCGGCCCGCCACCGCCTCCAGCGCCTCGCCCTCCGGTCGCGCCCAGGCGACCTTCACCCAGCCCTTGAAGGCCGTCTCCTCGTCATCACCACCGGCCGGGCCGAAGTAGGCCGCCAACTCATCGAACGTCGTCATTCCCGTCAGGATGTTGCCGTCGAGCCGCGCCTTGGCCTCGGCGTACAGCGTGGCCTGGATGTCGGCGAGCAGGCCCTGGGCTCCGGCCACGAAGTCGCCCACCGGCATCGATCCGGAGACGACCTTGTCGCCGTCGCGCAGCCTGTCGCGGCGCATGAAGGTGACGTTGCCCGCCGCCACATCGCGTCCACCGACCTCCACGATGACTGGGGCCCCGCGGCGCACCCAGTTCCAGCGCTTTTCCGCCGACTTCTGCGGCTTGCGGTCGAGCAGCACGCGGATGCCGGCGGCCTTGAGGTCTTTCTCCATCTGCTCGCAAAACGCGACGATCGGAGCATCCTCGGGCTTGTCGCGCAGCATCGGCACGATGACGATCTGGCGCGGCGCGATCTTCGGCGGCATGCGCAGGCCGTCGTCGTCGCCGTGGGTCATGATCACGCCGCCGATCAGCCGCGTCGACACGCCCCAGCTGGTCGTGTGGCAATACTCCTGGGTGCCCTGGGCGCTCTGGTATTGGATACTCTGAGCTTCAGCGAAGTGCGTGCCGAGATAATGCGAGGTGCCGGCCTGCAGGGCCTTGCCGTCCTGCATCATCGCCTCGATCGAGAACGTGTTGTCGGCCCCGGGAAAGCGCTCGTTGGCGGGCTTCTCGCCGGCAATCACGGGCATTGCCAGCACCGTCTCGGCGAACTCGCGGTAGACTTCGAGCATGCGCATGGTCTCGGCCATGGCATCCTCGCGGTCGGCATGCGCTGTGTGGCCCTCCTGCCAGAGGAACTCGGCCGTGCGCAGGAACAGCCGTGTGCGCATCTCCCAGCGCACCACGTTGGCCCACTGGTTGATCAGCAGTGGCAGATCACGATAGCTCTCGATCCAGCGGTGGAAGGCATCGCCGATGATGGTCTCCGAGGTCGGCCGCACGATCAGCGGCTCTTCCAGCTTGGCCTCCGGGTCGAGCACCAGCTTGCCGCCCTCGTTCTTCAGGCGGTGATGCGTGACGACGGCCATCTCCTTGGCGAAGCCCTCGACGTGCTCGGCCTCCTTGGCGATGAAGCTCATCGGAATGAACAGCGGGAAGTAGCAATTGTCGTGGCCAGTATCCTTGATGCGGCGGTCGAGCTCGGCCTGGATCAGCTCCCACACGCCCCAGCCCCAGGGCTTGATGATCATGCAGCCGCGCACGGGGCTCGTCTCGGCCATGTCGCCGTCGCGGACGATCGCCTGATACCAGTCCGGGAAGCTCTGCTCACGGGTCACGGACAGCGCGCGCTTGCTCATGTGCGGTCACCTTTGGTCAGGCAGGCGCACCCGTTGCTGGAGACGGCGCGGCAGGCTGTTGTGCAGCGTATCGAGGTCTGGTCGGTCATGGTTTCCGGCATCTGGTTTCAAGCATCCGGTCCCGCGCCTGAGACCTGCCACCGCGCACGGCCGCTGTCGTGGGAACGCCGGTTGGCAACAGACTGCAAGCGGCAGCCGGAACCTCCGTGAGAAGGCCACGGGGCATGACCGCTCTTAGCCAGGAAACCCCGTCCTGGCAATCCCGCGCGAGCCCGGAACTGTGGCCTTTGGGCGGTGCGCGCGCGGCCCAATCGGGCTCGCGAGGCACCTGCGGAGTCAAGACTATTGTTTTGCCAGGAAACGCATTTTTTTGCCTGGAACCCCGTGACAGTCGGCCGCGCCTCGGCTAGGGTCCGCACGCTAACGAAAAAGGGACGATGCCATGACGAAATGGCTGCGAGCCCAGGTCTAGGGATGGAGATGGAAGCAAGCGCTTTTCGAGGTGCTTGGTTCAGGTAGAGCGTGGGTCCGGGCGCATAACCCGAACCATGCGAAGAGTGCGGCCCGCCGCATTGGAAGGAGCAGACGTCGTCTGCTCCTTTCCGCGTTTTGGGCCTCCGCCACGTGGCCGCGCGCTCGTGGCGGGACCTTCTGACGCCCGCATTCACACGCCGGCCCCGCTTGACCATTACTGATGGCGATGAAGACCCGGCATCGGCGCCAGCGGGAAGGTATCGACGTCGATCAGCTTGTAGGTAATGACCGTCCACACGCCGGCAAAGACGACGGCCGCCACCACGGTGTTGATTGCAAAGATTCGCAGCATCCGGGGATTGGCCGGAGCGCCTTCCGGGGTGCCGGGCTCCACCTCGCCAGCCTCCTCCTGCGTTTTGAGACCGAACGGCAGGACGGCGAACAGCACCATCCACCAAATGATGAAGTAGATGGCGATGGCGAAGGTGAGGGACATGGGGGCCTGAGGTTTTAGGTTTTAGGGGAGAGGTTTTAGGGGGATGCAGAATTGGGCGGGAGCTTGGATTCAGTTCCTGAGACCTAGAACCTAGAACCTAGAACCTAACTTCACGCCTGCTCGAGTTCTGTCAGCGTCCCCAGGAAGTCCTTGGGATGCAGGAACAGTACGGGTTTGCCGTGCGCACCGATCCTCGGCTCTCCGCTGCCCAAGACCCGGGCGCCCTCCGCCTTGAGCTTGTCGCGAGCCGCCAGGATGTCGTCGACTTCATAGCAGACGTGATGGATGCCGCCGTCGGGATTGCGCTCCAGGAACTTGGCGATCGGCGAGCCCTCCCCCAGCGGTTCCAGCAATTCGATCTTGGTGTTGGGCAGCGTGATGAACACGACGGTAACGCCATGCTCGGGCTGCGGCAGCGGTTCGGTCACTACCGCACCGAGCGTCTGGGCGTACACCGCGGTTGCAGCCTTGAGATCGCGAACGGCGATCGCCACGTGGTTCAGTCTTCCGATCATGCTCGTCTCCGCCTAACCATCCTGGGAACTTGGGAGATGCCTTGTGCCGGGTAGCAATTTGAGATGCCGGGCCGTCCGGCCTCTAAGGCCCTACTCCCTACTCACCTACCGCCTAACTCCCCGCCTTCCCATCCACCACATGGACGAGGATCTTGACGATGGGCTTCTTGCCCCACTCGTCGCCGATCGCGGCCCGGACCGCCCGGCGGACCGCCTCGGTTAGCATGCCGATATCCTTGCGGCGTCCCGGCGGAATGCTCTCGAAGGTGCCGTCGACGGCGTCCAGGATCACGTCGACCATGGCGTCGCCATCGTCGGTCTGTTGCGGCACGCCATCGATCAGCGCCTGCGCCTCACCGACCAGATCGCCCTTGCGCGT
>JBGSQO010000061.1:0-2261 GCA_041738055.1 Filomicrobium sp. | reverse complement strand
CAGACCCCCTCGCGGGCGGCGCTCAGGCCGGTTGGCAGGTCACGACGAGCAGCGAAGGCACCGACAGCCTCAATGACATCGAGATCGTCGATGGTGGCGGCGCCGGTCCCGGCGGACGCTTCCTGCTGGTCGGCAACGGCGGCTATGACTCGCTGGCCGCTGCCATGGCGGACGCCGCCAACGGCGACACCATCCTGCTGGCAGCCGGGACCTATCTCGGCAATGCCACCATCGACAAATCGGTGACGATCCTGGGTACAAATGCCGGCATCAGCGGCTTCGGCGCGCGTGGTGCGGAGTCGACGCAAGCCGGAACGATGTTCATAACGGCCGCCAACGTCGTCATCGACGGTATCGCCCTCAGCGACGCAAACGAGAATTTGGGCGGTGGTTTCGCCATTACCGAGGGTGCCAACAGCGTAACAATCCGCAACTCGGTTATCAGCCGCGGCGGTGCGGTCGACGCCGACGGCTCGGCGGGCATCATCACCTTCGGCCCTGGTACGATCAGCGGGTTGCTCGTGGAGAACAACAAGATCACCGGCTGGGAAACCGGCATCGCGATCAGCGAGGAAGCCGACGCGACGATCTCCTCGAACCTGCTCCAGTCCAACGCCGTCGGCGCCACCATCGCCGACCCCGACGCGACGACCCTCACCAACAATGCCTTCGTGTTCAACACCTCGGCCGCCATCGTCGTCTCGGTGGATGACGCCAGCGAAGACGTCGCCGCTGCGATTGCCGCCAGCAACAACATCTCAGCTGGCTCGGGCATGGCGGTGGTCATTGCGCCGTTGGATGGCGTCGTGCAGTCGATCATGGGCACGACTTTCGACGACGAGTTCGTCGCCTCGACCGGTGCTTCGACCCTGACCGGCGGGGCCGGCGACGACATGTTCGTGTTCGAGGTCGGCTTTGCCAACAGCACCGACGTCATCACCGACTTCACCCTCGGCGCAGGCACCGACGACAAGTTGGACCTGACCGGCCACTTCGCCAACTTCGTCGACGTGTTCAATGCCGCGACGCAGGCCGACGGCGACGGCGACATGATCGCCGACGACATCGTCATCTCGCTCGGCGCCGATGGCACGGTGGTCCTGCAGGATCGCGTGGTGACCGGCCTCAACGAGGACGACGTCATCCTGTAGCGCTCGCAAAAAGGCCCGGTGCGTACCAACGCACCGGGCCCTCTCTCTCGTCGGAAGATCCGTAATCCTCTCGCAGGCCCTACTTCGGCGGCCGTGCCGAGATGATCTGCAGACCCTCGCGGTCCTTCAGGATACCCGCCTTGTCGGCGCACAATTGCTTGGTCGCCGGCGTGCACTCGATGGTGACGCGATAGGGGATCTCGCCGAACTTCTTCAGCGAATACTCGGCCACGATGCCCTCCATGCCTTCCTCGACATTGCTGTCGATGACATTGACATCGGGCTCGACAGCGGCGCCCTGCGGCGGCGTGTAAATCTTCGTGTCGGCGGACAATTCGCGCTGGACACGCAGATCGGCGTCGATTGTCACAGTCACGTCGCCGTAAGTGTCGACAATCGTGTACCAGACTGGGTTGTCGGGATCGGAGACGATCTGGCGCTTGCGCGGCGGCAGGGCGTCCGCCGAGAAGCCGCGGTTGACGACGCCGGGGGGACGGTCGAATGCGATGACCGGCAGCTTGAGCCGGCTCAGCACCGCCTCGTCCTCAGGCGTCAGAGATTGCAGCGTCCGGCTGCCGCGGTCCTTGACGAACGAAGCGATCTCCGGATCGCTCCAGTTCACGCCGATTTGCTGCGATGCGGGGCTCTTGCCTCCCGCAGCCGTCTGTGCGTGGATAGCGCCCGCCGTCATCAGCGTGCCGGCGACGGCCAGGCAGGAGATACGGAGTGCCGAGTAGGGTCTGCTCATGACCTGCTCCCTGAAGCTGGTCGGCCACACGCCGACGGAATTGACGATCGAGTGCCTTGGAGGTCGCATACGTTGATGACCTCGTGCAAGCCTGCTGATAGGGCATATGCGGGATCGCTACGGATGACCATAAGGCGCGTGCTTGACGGTCATATTGCGACGACAGCGTTGATGGGGGAAATCGTGAAGAGCGTGCTCAGAGGGTTCGCCGCCGGCCTGTCGGCCATCATCCTTGCTCCAGCGCCACTGTCGACGGCCGCTATGGCGCTCGATCTGTCGGCCCCGGCCCAGTTGCATGCGGGCCACAGGACGACGGCCCAAGCGCCGGCAGGGGTAGACCTCTGCGCGACGGCGCCGGCCGC
>JBGSQO010000038.1:0-3090 GCA_041738055.1 Filomicrobium sp. | reverse complement strand
GCGAGGTCGGCCGCACGGGTCCCGATCACGCGCCGAGCTTCGAAGCCGAGGTGCGGATTTCCAATCTGGAGCCGGCGCGTGGCAGTGGGGCCTCCAAGCGTGTCGCCGAGCAGTCCGCCGCCACGGCCATGCTGACCCGCGAGGGCGTGTGGAAGACGGGGTGAGGGCCGTGCGTCGGGAGTTCGGCGTTGTTCGCACGTCGTTCTGCGCGCATATTGATGTTCCCAGACCGAGGCCCCGGATGCTCAAGCCGAAAGACCGCCCTGCAACCTATGCCGACATCGAGGCGCTGCCCCGCCACCTCGTCGGCGAAATTCTGTTCGGCGCGCTGCATGTGCATCCCCGGCCGGCGCCACGACACGGCGTTGCCGCCACGCGGTTGACTTTCGAGATGAGCGGCCCGTTCGACTACGGCCGCGGAGGCCCGGGCGGCTGGCTGTTCATCGTCGAGCCGGAGTTGCACCTGGGCGCGGAGGTTCTCGTGCCCGACATCGCCGGCTGGCGGCGGGAGCGGCTGACCCCGTTCCCCACGACGGCCTTCATCGAGACGGCGCCCGACTGGCTCTGCGAAGTGCTGTCGCCCTCCACGCAGCGGATCGACCGGACCGACAAACTCACGGCCTACGCGAGTTTTGGTGTCGGCCACTGCTGGTATGTCGACCCGATCGCCCGCACGCTGGAGGTGATGGCCCTGACGGGGGGCAAGTGGCTGTTGGCTGCAACCTACAAGGACGCCGACCTCGTATGTGCAGCCCCCTTCGAGGCGCACACGTTTCCCCTCGACGTTCTCTGGGTGGACGAGCCTTCTGCCCCGACTCCGGATGGATGAGGCCGCAGCGGCTGGCCGGAAAATGTGGGCTGGGTCGTCCGTCGTCCGCGTGTCAGGCGTTCGGAGTTGTTCCCAAGCCGTGCTGAGCGCATAGTGACGCTCCCCAATCGAGGCCCCGGATGCTAAAGCCGAAAGACCGCCCTGCCAGCTATGCCGACATCGAGGCGCTGCCCCGCCACCTCGTCGGCGAAATCCTGTTCGGCGTGCTGCATGTGCATCCCCGGCCGGCGCCACGGCACGGCGTTGCCGCGACCGGACTTGGTGCCGAACTCAACAATCCTTTCCGTCTTGGCCGCGGAGGCCCCGGCGGCTGGCTGTTCATCGTCGAGCCGGAGCTGCACCTGGGCGCGGAGATCCTCGTGCCCGACATCGCCGGCTGGCGGCGGGAGCGGCTCACCCCGTTTCCCTCGACGGCCTTCATCGAGACGGCGCCCGACTGGCTCTGCGAAGTGCTGTCGCCCTCCACGCAGCGGATCGACCGGACCGACAAACTCACGGCCTACGCGAGTTTTGGTGTCGGCCACTGCTGGTACGTCGACCCGATCGCCCGCACGCTGGAGGTGATGGCGCTGACGGGCGGGAAATGGCTGCTGGCTGCGACCTTCAAGGATGCCGACCCCGTGTGCGCGGCCCCCTTCGAGGCTCATACGTTTCCCCTCGACGTGCTCTGGGTGGATGATCCCCCGGCACCAACCAACCCTGAAGGAACCCACCCTTGAGCGAGGCGCAGATCCCGGACCCGGGCGTGACGGCCGACGAGGCGACAGCCAACCGCCGCTGCGGCTTCATCGCCGTGATCGGCGCGCCCAATGCCGGCAAGTCGACGCTGGTCAATGCGCTGGTCGGCGCCAAGGTGACGATCGTCAGCCACAAGGTGCAGACCACCCGCACGCCCATTCGCGGGATCACGATCGTCGGCGACAGCCAACTCGTGTTCATCGATACGCCCGGCATCTTCAAGCCCAAGCGGCGGCTCGACCGCGCCATGGTCGGGGCCGCCTGGGGAGGAGCCGGGGAGGCGGATGTTGTTGCCCTGCTGATCGATGCGGCCAAGGGCGTGGACGAGGAGGTCGAGGCGATCCTCGCCCGCTTCGCCGACCTGCCCGGACGCTCCCGCCCGATCCTCATCCTCAACAAGGTCGACCGCGTGCGCGACAAGCCCGCCCTGCTGGCGCTGGCGGCGCAAGTCTCGCAAAAGATCGCCTTCGCCCGCGTGTTCATGATCTCCGCCCTCGAGGGCAAGGGCGTGGAGGACGTGAAGACCTGGCTTGCCGCCGATGTGCCGCCGGGTCCCTGGCACTATCCCGAGGACGACATCTCCGACCTGCCCATGCGCATGCTGGCCTCCGAGATCACGCGCGAGCGCATCTATCATTGGCTGCACGACGAACTGCCCTATGCCATCACGGTGGAGACGACGAGTTTCAAGGAGCAGAAGGCGCGCGGGAAGTTGGGAGCGTCGGTGCGCATCGAGCAGACCATCTTCGTCGAGCGCGACAGCCAAAAGAAGATCGTGCTGGGCAAGGGCGGCGACACCATCAAGCGCATCTCCTCGGAGGCCCGCCAGCAGCTGATGGACATCATGGAAACGACCGTCCACTTGTTCGTGTTCGTCAAGGTCCGCGAGGGCTGGGAGGGCGACCCGGAGCGCTACCGCGAGATGGGCCTGGAGTTTCCGAAGGAGTGAGTAGGGAGCGGGGAGTTGGGAGTGGGTAACGGTCGGATATCGAACGGCGTCATCTGGGCTTGGCTTGCCGCGGTTCTGCTCGCGATTGGGCTTTCAGGCTCGCGACCCGCCGAGGCCGCCGTCCGGGTCTGTGCGGGCCACGTCAGCAGCGACGTCGCCAAGGCGGCCACCGAGGCCGACGCCAAGCGCGAGGCGATCACCAGCTGGGTCCGCAAGGCGACCAGCGATGTCATTCCGTTCCCGGCGTGGCGGATCGCCAACACCAAGGTCGTCAAATGCGTGCGGGCGCCGACGGGCAAAGGCTTCGAGTGCGTCGCCTACGCCTCCCCCTGCACCATCCGGCAAGCGGCTCCCGCGTTGCCCAAGCCCGGGGCTCCGCCGGCTGCGGTGAAACCGAAGCTGCCAACTGTTTCGATCTGATCGTTCAAGCTGCTCGCGCGGCCCTTGCGTGAATCGGCGCGCGGCCGTTTAGTCGGCCCATGGAATGGACGGACGAAGCCATCGTGCTGTCGGTGAAGGCGCTGGGCGAGACGGCCGCCGTGGCGGAGGTGTTCACGCGCGCGCATGGCCGCCA
>JBGSQO010000026.1:0-1767 GCA_041738055.1 Filomicrobium sp. | reverse complement strand
GCCCTCGGCCACGAACCGCTCGGCGATGCCGCGGCCAAAGCCGGAGGCCGCCCCCGTCACGATCGCCGTCAGTCCCTCGAGCCGCGCCATGCCGGTCTCCCCGTCGTCGGATTTCCTAATGATGCCCGCGGATCGGGATGTCGCCGGAGAAGGCGCTGGCGGCCTCGCGCCGGTAGGGGCTGGCCTGATAGGTGCCCAGAACCGTCACCTCGCTGGAGAAGAACGACAATTCCTCCAGCGCCAGCTGCACCATGCGGTCGGCCGGATGGCCCTCGATGTCGGCATAGAACATGGTGGCGTTGAAGGTGCCGGCGAGCTGATAGCTCTCCAGCTTCGTCATGTTGACGCCGTTCGTGGCAAACCCGCCGAGCGCCTTGTAGAGGGCGGCCGGCACGTTGCGGACGCGGAAGATGAATGTGGTGACGAACGGGCCTTCGCCTGGGTCGGCGTCGTCGGGCTCGGCGGCCAGGATCACGAAGCGTGTCGTGTTGTGCATCTCGTCCTCGACATCGCTCTTCAGGATGTCGAGCCCGTAAATCTCGGCCGCCAACGTCGAGGCGATGGCGGCAAGCTCCTCGTTGGGGCTCTCGGAGACGAGGCGGGCCGAGCCGGCGGTATCGGCCTCCGGCACCGGCGTCAGGCCGAGGCCCCGCAGCGTCTTGCGGCATTGGCCGAGCGCCTGGGTATGGCTCAGGACCTTTTTGATCCGCGACAGTGGCACCCCTGGGCGCGCCATCAGCTGGTGGCGGACGCGCAGGAAATGCTCCCCGACGATGAACAGCTCGGCATTGGGCAACAGGTGGTGGATGTCGGCGACGCGGCCGGCGACCGAGTTCTCGATCGGGATCATGGCATAGAGCGCCTCGCCCGACTTCACGGCCGCCAGCGTGTCCTCGAAGGTCGGGCAGGCCATGGGATCGAGGTGCGGGTAGGCCTCGATGCAGGCCAGATGCGAGTTTGCGCCAGGCTCGCCCTGGAAGGCGATGCGCGCGCCGGGGCCGGTGGCAGAAAGGCCGGCGGTGCCGGGGGCGGTCGCAGTGGTTGAGGTGGGCTTGGGCATGGCCTCGCCATTCGTCAGAGCTGAAGATCGGCTGGTTTACGTCGTCGGACCGAGGCCGGCAACCAGGAAGCGCGTTTGCGGTGCGTCAGCCGCGCTTTCCCAGCAGGGCGCGGGCGCGTTCCAGATCCTCGGGCGTGTCGACGCCGAGCGGAACCGTGTCCACGATGGCGACATCGATCCGCATGCCGTCCTCCAGCGCGCGCAACTGCTCCAGGCGTTCGCGGCGCTCCAGCGGCGAGGGGGGGAGTGTGACGAAGCGTTCCAGCGCGGAACGGCGATACGCATAGATGCCGATGTGATGGTAGAGCGGCCCGTCACCGTGGGGCGCGGTCGCGCGCGTGAAATAGAGGGCGCGCAGGATACCGGGGTTGGCTGTCGGCGCGCCGACGACCTTGACGATGTTGGGGTTGACCTTCTCCGCCTCGTCGTGGATCTCGGCGGCCAGCGTCACGATGTGCGGCCCCTTCTCGGCGAGTGGGGCGAGGCTTTGCGCGATGAGGCGGGGCTCGAGTGTGGGCAGGTCGCCCTGCAGGTTGACGATGAGATCGGCGTCGCCGTCGGGGTCGACCTTGTTGATCGCCTCGTACACCCGGTCGGAGCCGGACGCGTGATCGACCCGGGTCATCACCGCCTCGCCACCAGCGCGCCTGATCGCATCGAAAATCTCCGGCGTGTCGGTTGCCACGACGACGCGGCCGACCTCGGCG
>JBGSQO010000016.1:0-4155 GCA_041738055.1 Filomicrobium sp. | reverse complement strand
CGTCGCCCCGCGCGACGGCTGGCCCAACGAGAAGGCGCGCGTGGCCGCCTCCGGAGCCAACTACATCATCGATGAAGCCCGCGACTACGGCGACCTGCCCGCAGCGCTCGGTGATCTCAACTGGGTGGCGGCCACCACCGCGCGCCAGCGCGACCTCAGAAAGCCGGTGCTGACGCCGGAGACGGCAGTTGCCGAGCTGCGACGGCGGATTGGAAGCGGCGAGCGGGTCGGCATCCTGTTCGGGCGCGAGCGCAACGGGCTGGAGACCGATGAGGTCGCCAACGCGGATGCGGTCATCATGATCCCGGTCAACAGCCGGTTCGCCTCGCTGAACCTCGCCCAGGCGGTGCTGATCCTGGGCTACGAGTGGATGCGGTCGGATGCCGGCCAGTCGCTCGGACGGGTGACGACCTACGAGCAGCCGCTGGCCGAGGGGCTCTATCTGGGCGAGGACCGTCCGGCGACGAAGGATGAGCTGTTCGGCTTCTTCGAGCACATCGAAGGCGCTCTCGACCGCATCGGCTTCTTCCATCCACCCCAGCGGCGCCCGACCGTCGTGAGGAACATGCGCACCATGTTCTCGCGGCTGGCGCCCACGGCTCAGGAGGTCCGCACCCTGCGCGGCATTGTCGCGGCGTTCTCCAAATGGCGGCCGGGACGGGAGGAATAACACCGACCCGCAGAAGCTGTGACATACCTCTCGGTAAACCGCGCCTTCCGGCTGGCTCTCGGAACGAGTGTCGGAAGGCGCAAACGAGAGACAATACCGTCCCGCCGGCCCAACAGACGCAGTCTCGAAACATCGGCGGGACGGTATGAACCAGCGGAGGGGCGACGCCCGTTTTTTCGCTCCATCGATGGCGGCGGGCTTCGGCACATCTCGCCGGCGTCCGTTGCTGCTCGGCAACGCTGTGATCTGGGCATCCCCAGCGGCGGAGTGGGCTTTTCCTGTCGCCTTATTCAAGCCAAGTTTTAAGCAGAGCGATGCGGCCGGTCGGGTGTGGGACGGGCAACTTCAGCTAGCAGCTCTGTCGTGTCGAACGAGCGCTGGCGTTTGCCTTTTTGCAGCTCTGCAGCACACCCTGGAGAGGCCTCGCCGCGCGAGGTCGCACGCCCGCGGGTGGACGGGCTCACTGGAGATGGGGACGATGAACAAGGCGGGGATCGGGATCGTGTGTGCCATCGCTGTGGCAGCCGGAGTGGCTACTTCGGCTGTGGCCCAGGAGCTCAGCGAGAAGTCGGTCAAGACGTTCATGAACTATGCTTGGTCGCTTGTGCCCTCGCAGTTCACACCACCCTCGGGCAAGACCATCGTCATCGACAAGAAGAAGAAGGACGAGATCCTTATCCCGGTCGATGCTGCGCGCGAGGTCATCCGCGTCGGCCGCCTGTCGGCGCACGCCCAGATCTGCGATCTGAAGGCCGAGCAGGTCTGCAACTACCAGTCGATGATGCGCCGCGAGGTCGACAAGAAGAGCTGGACCGAGCAGCAGCTTGTTTACATCTCCCAGCTTCACCTCACGACCGTGATGATGCTGACCGGAAAGATCAAGCTCGTCGAGCAGGGTGGCGACAAGGACGGCGACAAGGAAGTCAAGGTCGAGGAGAAGGCCGCTCCCGCCCCGCCGACGTGTTCCGCGGAGCAGAAGGCGAAGGTTTCCGAGGTCATCTACGCCTACATCAAGGCCGGACCCGAGCTGAAGGGCGGCGGCTGCGAGTATAAGAAGTGATTTGGCCGGCCGTCCGGCTTGCTGCGGCCTCGCGGCGTTGACCTGGGGCGGCAAACAGTATATGCGAACGGTCTTCGTCGCGGGCCCAATCGGCCCGCGATGTTGTTTTTGCGCACCCGTGGCATGGCTTCGACGCAGCATCGGCTGTTGCGATGCCCAGGCCTGTCGGCGCCGTCATGGCGCAGAGGAGGGGGCGCTCCACACGTGACCTCACACCAGACTGGAGTGCCTGACTTATGACGAAGCGCGTGACCGCCAAGCACAAGATCGACCGGCGCATGGGCGAGAACATCTGGGGCCGCCCCAAGAGCCCGATCAACAAGCGCGAGACCAAGCCCGGCCAGCACGGCGACCGCCGCGCCGGCAAGATGTCCGACTTCGGCACGCAGCTGCGCGCCAAGCAGAAGCTCAAGGGCTACTACGCCAACCTGACCGAGCGTCAGTTCCACCGCATCTACGTCGAGGCCTCCCGCCTCAAGGGCTCGACCTCCGAGCACATCGTCGGCCTGCTCGAGCGCCGTCTCGATGCCCTCGTCTATCGCGCCAAGTTCGTGCCGACCGTATTCGCCGCCCGCCAGTTCGTCAGCCACGGCCACGTTTCCGTGAATGGGCGTCGCGTGACCATTCCGAGCTTCCGCGTCCGCGTCGGCGATGTGGTCGAGGTGCGCGAATCCTCGCGCCAGATCATCATGGTGCTCGAAGCCCAGCAGTCGGCCGAGCGCGACATTCCGGACTACCTCGAGGTCGATGCCAGCAAGATGACCGCCAAGATGCTGCGCATCCCGGCGCTGTCGGATGTGCCCTATCCGGTCCACATGGAACCCAACCTCGTCGTCGAGTTCTACTCGCGCTGATCGGCCCCGACGGCGCAACAGGATATGTTCGAGGGACCGGCCCGCGCTGGTCCCTTTTCTTTTTTGGGCCTGTCCTTTCGGCGCAAACGCCTGCCGAAATCACCACAGCCCGGCAGATACTCCTGATGTTGACCTAGCGCCGGGCGGCGACACGCGCTAAACGACGAACCCGAGCCGAAGTTCCCCGCCTGCGCCCACGCGCATGGCCTCCCCCTTGCGCTGGTATGACGGATGCCCAAAAAGCTCATCATCGACGGCAAAGCGATCGAGGTCGCCGACGGGATCACGCTGCTGCAGGCCTGTGAGTTGGCCGGCGCCGAGATCCCGCGCTTCTGCTATCACGAACGCCTGTCGATCGCCGGCAACTGCCGCATGTGCCTCGTCGAAGTGAAGGGGGCGCCCAAGCCGGTGGCCTCCTGTGCGCAGACGGTCAACGACCTGCGCCCCAATCCGGACGGCAGCCCCAACGAGATCCTCACGACGAGCCCGCTGGTCAAGAAGGCCCGCGAGGGCGTGATGGAATTCCTGCTCATCAACCATCCGCTCGACTGCCCGATCTGTGACCAGGGCGGGGAATGCGACCTGCAGGATCAGGCGATGGCCTTCGGGATCGGCGGCACGCGCTATCACGAGAGCAAGCGCGCGGTCGAGGAGAAGTACCTCGGGCCGCTGATCAAAACGTTCATGACGCGCTGCATCCACTGCACGCGCTGCGTCCGCTTCATGACCGAGATCGCCGGCGTCGAGGAACTGGGGCTTGCCGGCCGCGGCGAGGACGCCGAGATCACGACCTACCTCGAGAAGGGCATCCTGTCGGAGATGTCCGCCAACGTGAACGACCTGTGTCCGGTCGGCGCGCTGACCCACCGGCCGTGGGCGCATAACCAGCGCCCCTGGGAGCTCAAGAAGACCGAGTCGTTCGACGTCATGGATGCGGTCGGCTCGGCCATCCGTATCGATACGCGCGGGTCGGAAGTCATGCGCATCCTGACGCGCAATAACGACGCGGTGAACGAGGAATTCATCTCCGACAAGTCGCGCCACGTTTGCGACGGCCTGAAAACGCAGCGGCTGGATCAGCCCTATATCCGCGAGGATGGCCGGCTTCGCCCTGCAACCTGGGACGAGGCCCTGGGCCTCGTCGCCGAGGAGATCAAGGCCTCCGACCCACGCTTCATCGGGGCGGTTGCCGGCGATCTGGCGGGTGCCGAAGAGATGTTCGCGCTGAAGGCGCTGATGGGCCGGCTGGGCGTCAGGAACCTCGACTGCCGCGCGCCGGGCGAGAAACTCGACCCTGTGCTCGGACGCTCGTCGTATCTGTTCAATTCCACGATCGAAGGCATCGAGTCAGCCGACGTCATCCTGCTCGTCGGCACCAACCCGCGGCTCGAGGCAGCCGTTCTCAACTCGCGCATCCGTAAGGCGTGGCGGGCCGGCGGCACGCGCATCGCCGTCGTGGGCGAGCGGGCCGACATCAATTATGCCTGCGAGCATCTGGGCACCGACAGCAGGACGCTCGCGGCCATTGCCGATGGCAGCCATGCCTTCGCCGGCGTTCTGGCATCCGCCAA
>JBGSQO010000711.1:0-5196 GCA_041738055.1 Filomicrobium sp. | reverse complement strand
GCCGGACCAGATCGTCGAGGTCAGCGTCAGAACGAACTACGCCAAGGCAATGGCGCGTACCGGCGGCTGGGCCTTGGCGGCGATCGCGGGCGGGCTGCTGGCGAAGTTCGGCGAGGGCTTGCCGCAGGTCGCCTGGGAGCTGACCAAGGTGCTCGTCAAATAGCGATGCCGTGCTCGCGCAGCACGATGGCGATCGCGGCACGCAGCTCGTCGATGCCGCGGCTTTTCTCGGACGAGGTCGTGAGCACGTGCGGAAACGCGGCCGGATGCTTGGCGAGCGCGTGCTCGGTCGCCTCCGTCAAACCCGCGAGCGCCTTCTCGGGGATCTTGTCGGCCTTGGTCAGCACCACCTGGTAGGAAACCGCCGCGGTATCCAGCAACTCGAGGATTGAGGTGTCGACGGCCTTGATGCCGTGCCGGCTGTCGATCAGCAGGTAGACGCGGGCGAGGCTCCGGCGTCCGCGCAGGTAGTCGCGCACGAGCCGGGTCCAGGCGTCCACCTTCTCCTTCGGCGCCTTGGCGAACCCGTAGCCCGGCATGTCGACGAGCGAGACCGGCGCCGTTTCGGTGACGAAGAAGTTGAGCTCCTGCGTGCGTCCGGGCGTGTTCGACGTGCGTGCGAGGCCGCCTTGGCGAACGAGCGCGTTGATGAGGCTCGACTTGCCGACGTTGGAGCGGCCCGCGAACGCGATCTCGACGCGGCTCGCCTCGGGCAGGAACTCGAGCGAGGGGACGCCCTTGGCGAAGGTCCACTCCTGCTCGAACAGCAGCCGCCCGGCATCGAGATCGTCGTCGGTGAACTCCACGGTACCTTGCCTCGCAATCATCGCTCACCGGACGTCACGTCCGGAGCCGTCGGCATTCCGTCCAAGGCGCTATCGGCTTTGATGGACCGCCGACGCTTCCATCTCAATCGATCGCAACCTGGAAAGCATCATGGCCGGGAACGTCCCGGCCATGATGGCACGAAAGGCTGCACCAGCGAGGCCGCCCAGCTACTTCTTGGCCCTGCCCGCGCCGAGCAGCTTCATGACCGGCGAGAACGTCGACTTCAAATTCTGCTTCAGCGGAATCTCGGTGCCCTGCCGCTTCATGATCATCGACTGCTGCAGGACCGAGAGCACGTTGTTCCAGGCCCAGTAGATGACGAGGCCCGCGGGGAACGATGCCAGCAGGAACGTGAACAGCACCGGCATCCAATTGAAGATCATCTGCTGCGTCGGGTCCGGCTGCTTCGGATTGAGCTGCATCTGCACCCACATCGTGATGCCCATGATGAGAGGCCACACGCCGATGGCGAGATAGCTCGGAGCAGCGTAGGGCAGCAGGCCGAACAGGTTGAACAGCGAGGTCGGATCTGGCGCGGAAAGGTCCTTGATCCAGCCAAAAAACGGCGCGTGACGCATGTCGATGGTCACGAACAGCACCTTATAGAGGGCGAAGAACACCGGGATCTGCAGAAGGATCGGCAAGCAGCCCGCGAGCGGGTTGATCTTTTCCTTCTGGTAGAGAGTCATCAGCTCCTGCTGCTGGCGCGCCTTGTCATCCTTGAAGCGCTCTCGCAGCTTCTCCATCTCGGGCTGCAGCTTCTTCATCTTCGCCATCGACTCGTAGCTCTTGTTGGCGAGCGGGAAGAAGGCCGCCTTGACCATCACCGTCGTGGCGAGGATGGCCAGGCCGAAGTTGCCGAGCAGGCCATAGAGCCAGTCGATCAGGTAGAACAGCGGCTTGGTGATGAAGTAGAACCAGCCCCAGTCGATCATCAGATCGAACTGCTTGACGCCGAGTTTCTCCTGGTAGGCCTCGACCAACTGCACCTTCTTCGCACCCGCGTAGAGGTGAGAGGTCGTGGCGTGGCTCTGGCCGTTAGCGACCATCACTCCGTCCAGCAGGTAGTCGGCCTGGTAAGTCTCCGCACCGAGGCCGACGACCTTCGGCTTGCCAGTGAGATTGGCGCGATAGGTGACCGTCTGGTCGGGGATGAGCGCCGCCGCCCAGTACTTCTCCGTGATGCCGAGCCAGCCGCCCGTGAGGCCGGTGAGCGACTTCTGCTTGTCGGGCTTCAGCGCGTCGGCAAACGTGATCTCCTGCAGTCCCTGAGCGCCCGCGACGCCGATCAGGCCCTCGTGCAGAATGTAAAAGCCCTGGATCAGCGGCGTGCCGTAGCGGTGAATGCGGGCATAGGGATAGAGCTTCACGTCGGCACCCGATGCGTTCTCGACGCTGTCGGTGACGGTGAACATATAGTTCGCGTCGAGCGCGATGGTGCGGCGGAAGGTAAGGCCCGAGCCGTTGTTCCACATCAGCTTGACGGGTGTATCTGGCGTCAGCGCGCCGGTGCCTTCCTGTGTCCAAACCGTATCGTTCGCCGGAACCTTGACGGTGCCGGACTCACCGACCCAGCCGAACTCGGCGAAGTAGGGATCGGGGGCATTCGACGGCGAGAACAGCGCGACGTTGGCACTCTTCGGGTTGACCGTCTCCCGGTACTTGACCAGCACGAGATCGTCGATCCGGCCACCCTTGAGCGGAATCGAGCCGGTGAGCGATGGCGTCCTGATCTCGATACGGCCGCCGCCTTGCAGGGCATCGGCACGCGTGCTGGCTCGGGCCGGAACGGCCACTCCGGCGGGGGCCGGCGGAGCACCAGCAGTGCTGGACGCCGGTGGCGCGACGGGCGAGGACGCCGAAGGAGTGGCGGGTGCCGCGGGCTGCGCAGTGCCGGGCTGCGCCGCGTCCGATGGCTTCGCCTTCTCGGTCGTCGCCAGACGCTCCTTCTCGGCCTGCATCTGCGGCCCGGCATAGAAGAACTGCCAGCCGAACAGAACCACCATCGACAGTCCGATGGCGATCATGATGTTATTCTGGTTGTCGGGCTCGCGGTGGTTCATCGGCGCCTCGGTGCGGGCAGTCTGAATGGGCTCAGGGCACGTCCACGCTGCGCGAAGCAGCCGAGGCATATCGGGACGAGCGCAACGCCCCCTGATTTTGAACCGAGCGCGGAACCCGTGTCCCCACGCATCGCTAGTGTCGCATAGGGGCCGACCGCCGGCTCCCCGGGCGCCGCCGGACTGGCGCCGCCTTGTATGTGCCGCGCCGCACCCTCGCGATCAACCCGGTTTTGGAGGGCGCTTATCGCGGCGTGCCTTGTGCACGCGCTCGAACGCTTCCGCCAGATCTCGCGTGAGCGCGCCGAACTCGCAATCGAGCGCGGCGGCGCGGGCGAACAGCACATAGTCGAAGCCGGACCTGCAGCGCGCTCCCGCAACCTGCTCCACGGCGGCCCTCAACCGGCGCCGGATGCGATTGCGCTTGACCGCCCCGCCGAGCTTCTTGGTAACCGTGTAGCCGAACCGGAAGGAGCCCTCGGCCTCGACCGCATCGCCCTTCGAGAGGCTTGGCCGCTGCCCGGATACCCTGTCGCCCGACACCGTTGCTACCGTCGCTTCGACCTGATCGGCGCTCCGGCTCTGGCCTTGCCGCGGGCGCGCCTCGACCGTCACGCTCGGTGTCGACCAACGGGCTCCGCCGCGTACGGCCAGGAACTCGGACCGCTTCTTGATGGTCGGGTAAGCCACGAAGCCACGCTCGCCGCGGCGCGTGGCCGCCGGCCGAAAAACGTCAGGCGCTCAGGCGCTTGCGACCCTTCGCGCGGCGGCGATTGATGACCCGAATGCCGCCCTTTGTCAGCATACGGGCGCGGAAGCCATGGCGGCGCTTGCGCACCAGCCGGCTCGGTTGATAGGTCCGTTTCACGTCACGTTCTCCGTTGAGCGACCGGGGCCAGACAAGCGGCCACCGGAAAAACCTCGGCTTTTCGCGCGGACGGCTCGGGCTCGAGGCCGTGCGATGCCAGGACAGGCATAATAGGAAAGCTCGCGCCTTATATGTGCAGCCCCGGGCGAAGTCAAATGCAACGGGGAGGCGGCGGGGGGCGATCGGGCTAAGGGCCAGCGGGTGGCTGATACAGGGCGCGGCTAGGAAATTCGTCTGTTGTCCGGCTGTCACAAAGCGTGAGCTAGAGTAGCGCCGTCCAGCCTGTCACCGAGGTGCCGCCCGAATGACCAACTCACATCTGCCGAAATCGGTTCTCGCCGAAGCCGCCGAGGACGAAGGCTCCAACGGGACCGCAAACCCGACCATCGGTGATCTGATCGCGGAGCGCCTCTCCCGTCGCGAGGTGATATCGGGACTTCTGGCGGTCGGCGCGGTCGCGGCAGTGCTGCCGGCGCCAAGCGGGCTGGCGGCGGGGGCCGCGGATGCACCAGCCGGTTCGAGCTTCGCATTCGAGGAGATTGCGGCAGGCATCGACGAAACCCACCACGTCGCGGCGGGCTACGACGCAGATGTCCTGATCCGCTGGGGCGACAAGGTGCTCACCGATGCGCCCGCCTTCGAGCCGGCCCGGCAGACGCCCAAGGCGCAGGCCCAGCAGTTCGGCTACAACAACGACTTCATCGGCTTCGTCGCGCTCGACGGCCAGAGCGACCACGGTCTGCTCGTGGTCAACCACGAGTACACGAATGCCGAACTGATGTTCCCGGGAGCCGATCCGAAGGCCGTCAAGGCGGCACTCCACGCCAGCGCCACGGTCGAGCAGGTCGGCGTCGAGATGATGGCGCACGGCGGTTCGGTCATCGAAATCAAACGGGCCAGCGACGGCCCGGATAGGGGTAAGTGGCGCGTCGTCGAGGGCTCGCGGTATGCCCGCCGGATCACCGCAGAAACGGCGATGCGCATCTCCGGTCCCGCCGCCGGTCACGAGCGGATGCGAACCGCCGCCGACCCCGCCGGCACCAGCATCCGCGGAATGCTGAACAACTGCGCGGGCGCGACCACGCCGTGGGGCACCTGGCTCACCTGCGAGGAGAATTTTAACGGCTACTTCTCCGGGAAGGACGCGGCCGCCAAGTCGGATCGCGCGGCGGCACTGAAGCGCTATGGCGTGCCGGCCGAGTGGTACGCCTGGGCCAAGTTCCACGACCGCTTCGACATCGCCAAGGAGCCGAACGAACCCAATCGCTTCGGCTGGGTCGTGGAGATCGATCCGCTCGACCCCGCCTCCGTCCCGGTGAAGCGCACCGCGCTCGGCCGCTTCAAGCACGAGGGCGCCGGCAACGTCGTCAACCGCGACGGGCGCTTCGTCGTCTACCAGGGTGACGACGAGCGCTACGAATACGTCTATCGCTTCGTCAC
>JBGSQO010000705.1:0-7338 GCA_041738055.1 Filomicrobium sp. | reverse complement strand
TCGAGGTGCGGGCCCGTGGCGATGCCGCCCTCATCGACCTGTCGCAGCGCTTCGATGCCGTGGACCTGCGACGGACCGGCATTGCCGTCACGGCCGCCGAGGTCGAAGACGCGGTCGCCCGCTGCAGCGCCGAGACGCTGGAGGCTTTGCGGTTCGCCCATGACCGCATCGTCGCCCATCACCGCCGTCAGTTGCCCGAGAGCAGCCGCTACACGGACGCAATCGGTGTCGAATTGGGCGACCGCTGGAGCGCGGTGCAGTCGGCCGGCCTCTATGTGCCCGGCGGCCTTGCCTCCTATCCCAGTTCGGTCCTCATGAACGCCGTGCCCGCCAAGGTCGCCGGTGTCGATCGCATCGTGATGGTCGTGCCGACGCCGCGCGGCGAATTGAACCCGCTGGTGCTGGCGGCTGCCCACTTGGCTGGCGTCACGGAGATCTACCGCGTCGGTGGCGCCCAGGCCGTGGCGGCGCTGGCCTATGGGACCGAGACCATCGCACCGGTCGCCAAGATCGTCGGCCCCGGCAACGCCTATGTCGCCGCCGCCAAGCGGCAGGTGTTCGGGACGGTCGGCATCGACTCGATTGCCGGCCCATCGGAGGTCCTCGTCATCGCCGACAAGGACAATGATCCGGAGTGGATCGCCGCCGACCTCATCGCCCAGGCCGAGCACGATACCGCCGCGCAGTCGATCCTGATGACCGACGATGCCACCTTTGCCGATAAGGTCGAGGCCGCAGTCGCCCGCCAGCTGGCGAGCCTGCCACGCGGCAACATCGCCGGTGAAAGCTGGAACGTGTTCGGCGCCATCATCCTGCTCCGCTCGCTCGACGAGGCTCCGCCGCTCGCCGACCGGCTGGCCGCCGAGCACCTGGAAATCGCCACTGCCGATGCCGAGGGGCTGGCGGCGCGCATCCGCAATGCGGGGGCGATCTTCATCGGCGCGCACACCCCGGAAGTGATCGGCGACTACGTGGCCGGCTCCAACCATGTGCTTCCGACGGCGCGCTCGGCCCGCTTCTCCTCCGGTCTCGGGGTCCTCGACTTCATGAAGCGCACTTCTCTGCTGAAGCTCGATGCAGCCGCTCTGGCCGCACTTGGGCCGGCCGCGATGACGCTCGCCCGCGCTGAAGGGCTGGAAGGCCACCGCCGCTCCGTCGAAGTCCGCCTCGCCTCAGGTCCCCAACGCCAGGAAGGGTGAGCCCATGTCCGAGTTTGCACCCTCGCCGACATCCCGCTCGCGGCTCTATGCGGTGCGGCTCGACGAGACCTCGATCGCCCGCTCGAACAATACGATCGAGCACGAGCGCGAAGTCGCGATCTTCGACATCCTCGAGGCCAACGAGTTCAAGCTCATCGGCCACGACAGCGGCCCCTACCGGTTGGTTCTGGGCTTGGCCGATGACCGTCTCGTGCTGACGGTCGGCAACGAAGCCGAAGCCGCTGTCGCCGTCCTGCAGTTCGCGCTCGGGCCGTTCAAGCGCATCATCAAGGACTACTTCCTGATCTGCGACAGCTATTACGAGGCCATCCGCTCGGCGCCGCCGTCGCGCATCCAAGCCATCGACATGAGCCGCAGGAGCCTGCACGACGAGGGCAGCAAGCTGCTCGCCGAGCGGCTCGACGGCAAGGTCAGCGTCGATTTCGATACGGCCCGACGCCTGTTCACCCTCATCTGCGCGCTGCATTGGAAGGGCTGAGGGGTGGAGCGCGAGCGGGCCAAGTCGCCCCGGGCGGTGCTCTTCGCCTGCAGCCTCAATGCCGTGCGCTCCGTGTTCGCCGCGGGCATCCTCGCCCATCTGGCGCGGGGCAAAATTCGAGTCGCCTCGGCCGGCGTCAGGGTCGGGGCCGTCGACCCGTTGGCCGTCAAGGTGATGGCCGAGATCGGCATCGACGTCTCCCGCCACAAGCCGCGCGCCATCCGCGATCTGGAGAACCCGGAGTTCGATCTCATCGTGTCGCTGTCGCCGGAGGCCCATCATCAGGCCCTTGAGTTGACCCGTACCTTGCCGGTCGACGTCGAGTACTGGCCGACGTTCGACGCCACGATCCACCGCGCCGATGCGACCGAGGAGCAGGTGCTGGCGCACTACCGCCTGGTCCGCGAACACCTGTTCCGCCGCATCAAGCAGCGCTTTGCCCCGGAGGGCGGGGTCAGCGTGTGAGCCGCCCCGAAGGCAACCGCCCTTATCTACCCTTAGGCGGCTTTGCCTCGAGCGTGGCGCCACTGCCGCCGATCAGCATGAGCAGGATCATCACTGCCGTCGCCAACGGTCCGATGGCGATGATGACATATTGTGCCAAGGTCTGGAGCATCTTGCCCTCCTGTTTGACGAGGTCACGCAGATGAGACTGGCGCGACGGCAAGATTGATTCATTGCGAACTCGCAATTGCCTCGGCGAAACCCAGCCATCCACTACGGCTCGCCCGAGGCCCACCTTATATCGTCCCGCCAATGTTTCGACACAGGGTCTGGTCGGTTGGCGGGACGGTATTGTTTCTTGTTTGCGCCTTCCGACACTCGTTCCGAGAGCCGGCCGGAAGGCGCGGTCTACCGAGACGTGTGTCACAACTTATGCGGGTCGGTATCACTCACTCAGAGGAAAAAGTCGCCTGCTGAGAGCGGCGCGGCCCCGGTCACGTCGATCGTAAAGTCGGCCACGCGGTCCCCATTGGTGTCGCCCTCGACCTTGATGAGGGCGCCCACTTGCCGGATATGCAATTCCCCGGCGTTCCCATTGAATGGGCTGTTGCCGATAAAGCGGAACGCCTGATTGCCGCCCACTGCGGTGTTGGCATCGATCGTGCGCAGGTCGATATCGTCGAGACCGCGGACGAAGTCGCGGATCAGGTCGCGGCCCGCACCGAGACTTTCGCTAACGAGATTGAAGTCGAACCGATCCCGGCCCGTACCGCCATACAAGAGGTCGCGGTCCAACCCTCCTGTAATGCTGTCGGTGCCGCCATCGCCACGGATCACGTCGGCGCCATTGGTGCCGAACATGCGGTCGTTGCCAAGCCCGCCGTAAAGGATGTCCTTGCCATCGCTGCCGTGCATTTCGTCGTTGCCGTTGCCGCCATACATGCGGTCGTCGCCGCGCCCGGCGAACATGCGGTCGTTGCCGTCGCCGCCGTAGACCTTGTCGTTGCCGCCGAGCGACGAGATGTAATCGTTGCCAGCCTTCGCAATGATGGTGTCGGCAATGCCGTTGTTACCGTACACGGATTCTGTTGCATTGGTGCCGTTGACGATCCCATCGCGGGGGTCGATGATACGAGAAAAAACGTTGAACTGGGTGCCGTTAAAGGAAACGTCTGATTCCCATGAGACGACCAGCCGATCGTCCTCCAGGGCTGCGACATTCCAGGATTGGCGCTGATGACCGACCGGCGTACTGCCGTTCAAGAAGAAGATCGGCGCGGTATTGACGGCGTATTCGTCCGATGTCGCTGTACCCGACGAGTCGAACGTGCGCAGCCGTAGCGACGCGATATTGGGAACCGTCTTGTCGAGTTCTGCCCAAACGACGGCAAAGCCGCCGTTGTTCAGCGCGGCGACGTCCGGAAACACCGCCAGATCCGTCGAAGGTCCGCTGACCCTGATCTCTCCGCCGACCGGCGCGCCGTTGGCATTGACGAGTTGCGCCTTGATGTCGAACCCGCCGACGACGGATTCGTGCCAGGTGACCACGAACCCGCCCTGCGCGAGGGCAGTGACGGTCGGGGCATTGAGGAACCCCGCCGCCGTGGCGATCTGGGCATTGAGTACGACGGCAGCGCCGTTGCTTTCGTACAGGCTTGCTCTGATCGAGAGGGGGTTTTCCTGCGACAAGGCGACGACCAGCTGACGGCCGGTTGTCTTGCTGGTGGAGATGTCGGCGAACTCCTGGCTCAGAGCGGCCGAGGCGCTTGCGTTGCTCGAGGCTATGACGGAACTGGTGGCGAAATCGAAAAGCTTGTACTCGATGTCTCCCGTCGCCAATTCAGCGTCTCGATATACAAACGCGACGTCGCCGCCGACGGTCGCGATCGCTGCGTCAGCCTCGTTGCCACCTTCCGTGTCGATGAAAATCGTGCCGCCAACCGTCGTGCCGGTCTCGGAGAAGCGCTGCGCGAGCACGTCGATATCGGCATCAACCCCATTCACACCCGTACTGAAAACCCGATCATAGCTGACCAGGTAGCCGCCATCTGGAAGTGCGGTGACCTCTGGATTGCGGATGCTGAAACCGAGTAACCCGATGGTGATGGGCGCACCGATGGCGTCGCCCTCCTCACTGAACCGTTGGCCGCGAATGGTGTCGGCCGTAGAACCGATGCGTTCGGGACCCTGGTTCTCCCAGAACATGACGTAGCTGCCGTCGTTGAGCACGGCAACCGCCGGGTTGCGCTGCAGCGTACCGATGAGCGAGAACTGGAACTCACTCTTGATCCATGGACGGATGACTGCCATTGCCTACTCCCACAGCCGTGTACCAAACGAATGGTCATTCTCGTCGCCGGGCGGAGTGTCGACGACCTATCGAAACTAGCTCTTGGATTGCAGCAAACTTAGCTCTTCTGCGAGTTGCTGCATAACGAAATCAATACCGGTGGTTATTCCGTATCGCACGCTTTCAACGCTGTGGTTGCTTCGAGGAGACACCCAATTCACTCACGATGAACCACGTGTCTTTGAGGCCGACGCCCTTGATCTCGATCTCGGCGTGGCGGACGAGATCGAAGGTTCCGGCGAGTGCGGCACTGCAGGCCGGGCAGACCAGGATGCGGCCGGGCTCTGACTTTCCTTCCAGGCGGGCGGCGAGGTTCACGGCATCCCCCCAGATGTCGTAGGAGAACTTGCGCGTGCCGATGACGCCGGCCATGACCGGACCACTGGCCAGCCCGACGCGCATCCGGATGTCGTGGCCGGTCTCGGCGCGCACCTTTTCGACGGCAGCCAGCATCGAAAGCCCCATGCGGGCGAGCCGGACGTTATGATCGGGGACCGGCTCGGGCACGCCGGCGGCGACCATGTAGGCATCCCCGATGGTCTTGATCTTCTCGACGCCGTGGCGGGCGGCCAACGCGTCGAACTCGGAGACGAGGCGGTTGAGCAGCGCCACGATCCGCACAGCTCCCAACTCCCGCGCCAGGGCGACGAAGCCGGAGATGTCGGCAAACAGGATGGAGGCTTCGGGAATGGTATCGGCGATCGGCTCGCCAGGGCGTTCCTTCAGTCGCTCGACGACGCTGTCGGGAAGGATGTTGCGCAACAGGTGGTCGGTTTCGGCCTTGGCGGCTTCGGCCAGCGAGAAGGCGTAATAGACCGACGCGGCGATCAGCGCTCCGGTCGTGATGGCAGCCTGCGTATAGATGCTGTCGATGACGTCCTGCGGGGCTTTGATCAGGGCGGCTTCGGAGGGATAAGCGAACCAGGAGTAGGTCTGCAGACCTATGGCGACGGCCACAAGCGGCACGATGAGGCGCCAGCGCTCGACGCCGAACACGACGAAAGTTGCGGCGGCGGCGACGAAATACTGCAGATGCACGCCCGCGTCGCGCCCCAGATAGCGGGTGAATAGGGTGAGGGCGACGAATTCGCTGAGGATAATGATGAACGCGCCGGCCAATTCGCCGTAGCGGTGCGAATAGGGAACGGCGAAGGCGGTCAGCACCAGCGCTAAATTGAGGTAGATGACCGGGGCATACGTGGCAAAGTCCATGAACGTGTGCTGGATCGCATACCCGGCCGTGGAGGCCGCGATCAGGTAGGCGATCAGGTTCATCACCACGAGGCGGCGGCGGATGTCGGGGGGATAGCCGGAGGTGCCCGCGCGTGACAGGCGGCGCATCAGTCGGCTGAGCGCGATGAGACCGGGGAATCGGGTCAGCCAGCCGCGCTGTCCGCCACGGCGAGCCGCAGCGATTGGTGCGTGAATTGTGGCCTCATCCTGGGGCATGGGGCGTGCGGGCGGTCTCGAAGACAAAAGGGCAGGAGCTGTAGCTCCGACACGGCGGCGGACTGCCGGCCGGCTTGTCAGCCTTAAGCCATGCCGCCACCGGTCGCTGTGTCGTGCGTTACAGCGCTTCGACGCCGGCGATACCGGTCAGATGGCGGCGGCCTCCTCCAATTCCTCGATGGCGCAGATGATCGACTGGGTGCCGCGCCGGATGGCCCCGCTCGCCTCCAGCAGCGACAGGGCGGTGTTGACCTTCGGCCGGCTCGCCCCGATCAGCAGGGCCAGCTCGCTCTGCGACATGGTGAAGGCGACCTCGACATCGCCCTCGTCCGCCTCCGGGTCCTTGGCGCGGGCGGCTGCCAGGAAGAAGCGGGCGAGCCGCACCTCGATGGGGCACAGCGCGATCGATTCGAGCTGCTGGTCGGCCTCGCGGATGCGCTGGCAGAGAAAGCCCATCATCGCCCGCGTGATGCCGGGGTCCTTCTCCAGGAGCCGCTGGAAGGCGCCGCGCGACAAGGCATAGGCCGTGGTCTTGGTGACCGCGGTGGCATCGGCCGAACGGGCGCCCCCGTCAATCATGGCGATCTCGCCGAACAGCGAGCCGCGCTCGGCATGCGCGAAGGACAACTCCCGGCCCTCCGCCGTCAGCACCGACAGCCGGACGCGCCCATCGGCGACCAGATAGACGTCGCGGCCTTCATCGCCGCGCCCGAAGATCACCTGGCCGGCATCGAACGAGACTTCCCGCATCTCCTGGGCGATGGCCCGGCAGCCGGCTTCGTCGACATCGGCAAACACCTTCGTCTCGGAGAGGAGACGGGGAAGATCGACCTTGGCGCTCATCGCAAGTCCTTGCCTCAACGCGTTGATCCCGTCGCACGCTGGGAGTGATGCCAACCGAACGAACTCTTGACGCAAAGCTCTCGGCAGACCGCGCCTTCTGGCCGGCTCTCGGAACGAGTGTCGGAAGGCGCAAAGAAAGAGAAATACCGTCTGGCCGACCGGGTAGAGGTTGAGTCAGGCGTTAGTCCGGACGGTATGAGTTTATCTGGTCTTCGCCCGGTCGTGGCAACGACTTTGTGGCGTCGTGAACACCCTCCACCGCTCAGTCGTCCGCAATCGGCTTGCAATCGTATAAGCCGATTTGCATTCTCCGGCGCCAGGAGGCTGCGCCTTCCTGCCGGCTGTCGGAACGAGTGTCGGAAGGCGCAATCAAAGAGTCGTCGGAAGGCGCAAACAACAGCTATACCGTCCCGCCGTCAGATGAGACGCCGTATCGAACTTCGGCGAGCCGCGAGAGGTGTGAGGTCTATGATATCGCCGAAAGCAGGCATCCTATCCGTGCTGAGCCGGACCGACGGCCCGCGCCGCGACACGCTGCGGCGTGAGTTGGCCCG
>JBGSQO010000694.1:0-1556 GCA_041738055.1 Filomicrobium sp. | reverse complement strand
ATCGACCGACACGCCGACCAGACGGCCGGGCAGGGCGCGCTTGTGGGCATCCTTGACCGCGATATAAGCCGCATGCGGCCCGCCATAGCCGACCGGCATGCCGAAGCGCTGCATGGAGCCGATGGCGACGTCCGCCCCCATTTCGCCGGGCGGCTTGAGGAGTGTCAGCGCCAAGGGATCGGCGGCGACGACGGCCAGCGCCTTCTCCTCGTGCAGCGCGACGATCAGGTCGGTGAAGTCGTGGCAGTGGCCCTCGACGCCGGGATACTGGAACAGCGCGCCGAACACCTGCTCCGGCTTCAGATCGCGGAAGGGATCGCCGACGATCACCTGCCAGCCCAGCGGTTCGGCGCGGGTCTTCACGACGGCGATGGTCTGCGGCAGGCAGTGGTGGTCGACGAAAAAGGCGTTGGCCTTGGATTTCGACACGCGGTGCGCCAGCGCCATGGCCTCCGCGGCAGCGGTCGCCTCATCGAGCAGCGAGGAGTTGGCGACATCGAGGCCAGTCAGGTCGGCGACCATGGTCTGGTAGTTGAGCATCGCTTCCAGCCGGCCCTGGCTGATCTCGGGCTGGTAGGGCGTATAGGCCGTGTACCAAGCCGGGTTCTCCAAGATATTGCGCTGGATCGCCGGCGGCATAATCGTGCCGTGGTAGCCCTGGCCGATCAGCGACGTGACGCGCCGGTTCTTGTCGGCGGTCTCGCGCAGGCGGTCGAGGGCGGCGCGCTCCGACAGCGGACGACCGAAGTCCAGCGGCTCCAGCAGGCGGATGCCCTCGGGCACTGTCTGGTCGATGAGGTCGTCCAGCGTGGCAGCCCCCACGACTTCCAGCATGGCCGTGATCTCGCTGGGCGAGGGGCCGATGTGACGGCGGTTGGCGAAGTCATACGGATTATAGCGCTCGGGGCGTGCCATGGTCTGGTCCTTCACTCGCCGATCAGGGCTTTGTAGGCGGCCTCGTCCATCAGGGCGTCCACGGCCGAGGTGTCGGCGAGCTTCAGCTTGAAGATCCAGGCCTTGCCCATCGGGTCGGTGTTGACGATGCCAGGGTCGGCGGGCAGCGCCTCGTTGACCTCGACGACTTCGCCGGCCAGTGGCGAATAGACGTCGGAGGCGGCCTTGACCGACTCGACCACGCCCGCGCCATCGCCCTTTGCGAGCTTGGCACCGACCTCGGGCAGTTCGACGAAGACGAGATCGCCGAGCTGGCTTGCGGCGTGCGCGGTGATGCCGACGGTGGCGATATCGCCGTCAAGGGAAACCCACTCGTGATCCTCGGTGAACTTCAGCATTGAAAGCTCCTGTTGGTCGGGAAAGGGGTCAGAAGGGATCAGCCGCGCTTGTAGCGGGGCGTGATGAAGGGGAGAGAGGCCACGGCGACCGGCAGCCGCTTGCCCCGCACCTCGGCGAAGATGGTCGTGCCGGGTGCCGCACTCGGTGTTTCGACGTAGCCCATGGCGATGGGGTGATCGACGCTGGGGCCGAAGCCGCCGGAGGTGACGTGGCCGATCGGCCCGGCGGCGGTCTCGGTGGCAAACAGCATCGTGCCACCTCGG
>JBGSQO010000684.1:0-2444 GCA_041738055.1 Filomicrobium sp. | reverse complement strand
GGCAGCGGCCGAAGGGCGCCAGCCGGTCCCCGAGACCTCCGGCTGGCGCCCGCTTTCGTTACGGCTCGTTTCAGCGGGCGGCCAAAGAAAATGGCGCGGCAGCCGAGAGGGCCACCGCGCCAGGGGTATTGACGTCGTTAGAGTTGGATCCCGCCGCTTGGGCCGGATCTCGTTTGCCTCAGCCGCGGCCGAGGATGGCGACGCGCACCGGCACGACGCCCGAGTTCTGCATGCCGATCTTGTAGGCGGCAGCCTTGGACAGGTCGATGATGCGGCCGGCGATGTAGGGCCCACGATCGTTGATGCTCACGACGACCGAGCGGCCGTTGTTGAGGTTGGTCACTGCAACCCGCGTGCCGAACGGCAGCGTCTTGTGGGCCGCCGTCATGGCGTTCGGATTGAACCGGCCGCCCGAGGCGAGGGCCTGCGGCTGCCAGTAGTAGGAGGCCTTGCCCGACAGGGTGCCGCCGGCATAGCTGCGGACGGGGGCGGCGCGCTTGGCGACGCGGGTCGAATTGGCATAGCGCTTCTTGCTGTGGGCAGCCTTGGCGTAACGCTTCTTGCTGGTGGCGTGGCGGGCGTGGACCTTCTTCGACGTCGTGACGTGTGCCGACTTTGCAGCCGTGCTGCACGCGTAGGTCGAACCCTTGCAGGCCTGACGGGCCTGGGCGGCCTCTGCAGTCATGGTCCCGAAGGCAAACATGGCCATGATGGCCGCGATCAGAATGCGCATTTCATCTACTCCATTTCGAGCGGTGTTTGCGCTGCGACGCAACAAGAAACCCGCGTCCGGACCGGAGGTTCCGATCGGACCGTCGGACCAAGCCCCGAGGACTTGCCGAAGCATGACGGGCGTGAGAGCCGAGACCCCCTGCAGCGCCGCAGCAGAACGCCAGAACCTGTTCCGCCACCGCATGGATTTTGGGTCGTGTCGTCGAAGACTGACGGCGCGCCCGTTCCGGCGGGCGTGACGTGTGCACGCGGGTCTTCAGAGCGTCAATCTCGTTAAGTGTGATGTTTGTTGCAGAGGTCTATGGTGCATGTTGAATCTCTTAATGGAATCGCGATTATCCGTGAGCTGGCCGCGACTGCGAGTCGCAATTGGCGAACTGCAATATCTATGATGCAGGCGATTTGCTCATATTGCGATGCAACATAAAACCTCAATTTTTGCCATTCCCAAAGTGAGAAAGTTCCGGACTCGCAGCCGCCGAATCGAACCGTTCAATGGCGCCTTTTGACCGCATACGCTCTAAGATTGCGGCCGGAGCCTTTGGCCCAAGTGAAGACGGGGGGCTTTGCCCCCTCGACCCCCACCAAGGCCTTAGGCCTTGGAACCATTACCGGGAGTTCATGGCACGCCCGTCGCCCAGGATCAGGTAACCGGGGTGATCCCCCGCGCGGGGTTAGCGGGCGCATCCAACACCAGTTTCCTGAGTGTTGGCAGGGCAGAGCCCCCGCTTTTTGACCGGACGGCGCGTCTGCTGCTCGCTTCCCGGGAAGGCCTCGTCTATGGTCCCGCCACCGGGAGCCTCGCAGGGTGCGCCCCGGCGAGCGTGGGGGCTTCGGACTATGTCGCAGAGCATCGAGGGGGCCGGGCCTGTGAGCTTCGGTGAGGCCACGCGCGTGTGGCTGCGCATCGGGCTCGTCTCGTTCGGCGGGCCGGCCGGACAGATCGCGCTGATGCACCGCATCCTCGTCGACGAGCGCAAATGGTTGGACGAGCGGTCCTTCCTGTCGGCGCTCAACTTCTGCATGCTGCTGCCGGGTCCGGAGGCGATGCAACTCGCGACCTATGCCGGCTGGCGCCTGCACGGTCTGGCCGGGGGGCTGGTGGCGGGTCTGTTGTTCGTGCTGCCGGGTGCTGCCGTCGTGCTCGCGCTCTCGATGCTCTATGCCGTGTTCGGCAACCATCCCGTCGGTGAGGCGCTGTTCACCGGGGTCAAGGCCGCTGTCCTCGTCATCGTCGTCGAGGCGCTGCTGCGCATTTCGCGCCGCGCGCTGAAGGAGACGGCGCACTGGGTCATTGCCGGCCTCGCGTTCATCGCGATCTTCTTCCTGCACGTGCCCTATCCGCTGATCATCATCGCCGCGGGGGCCTATGGGTTCGTGATGCTGCAGGCGGCGCAGACGACGGGAGCCGCGGCCCACGAAGCGCCAGTTGTGGCCAATTCCGGACGACCGGCCTCGCTGGGCGGCGCGGTCGTGACGGCGCTGACGTGGCTCGCCATCTGGTGGCTGCCACTGCTGGCGATCATGCTGAGCCTCGGCTCCGATCACGTCCTCAGCCAGGCGGGGCTGTTCTTCTCCAAGCTGGCCGTCGTGACCTTCGGCGGCGCTTACGCAGTGCTGGCCTACATGGCGCAGGCGGTGGTGGAGCAGTACCGCTGGCTCACTGCTGGCGAAATGCTGGACGGCCTGGGGCTCGCCGAGACGACGCCGGG
>JBGSQO010000599.1:0-2150 GCA_041738055.1 Filomicrobium sp. | reverse complement strand
TCGCGCCGTAGCCTTCGACCGGGGCCGCTTCGGCAGCGAGTTATCGGACCTCGTCGATGCCCTGGTCGCCAACCGCGTGCTGCTGGCCGACAAGGCAGAGGCCGGCTCAAGCCCGCTCCTGCGCATCGCCCACCAGCGCGTGCTGGAAAGCTGGTCGCGGGCGCGCCGGCTGATCGAGGAACAGCAGGACTTCTTCCGCATCCGTGAGGACGTGGAGCAGCAGTTCCGGCGCTGGTCAGAGGGCGGGGAGCGGCGACAGCTGCTGATCCCGCCGGGGCTCGCCATGGCCGAGGCCGACAAGATCGCGCGCGACTACCGGGACGACCTCACGACGCCGATGGTGAGCTTCATTCGGGCCTCGGGCCGGCGGGCGCGTGCCCGGCAGAGTTTCTTTGCGGGTCTGGCGATCGTGTTCGCCGGAATTGCCGCCGTCGCTCTGTTGCAATGGCGGGAGGCCGATCAGGCGCGCGGCGAGGCGGTCTCCTCCTACCAGTCGGCCAAGGGGACGGTCGATCAGCTCATCGGTACGTTCACCGGCCGGCTCGCCTTGATGAAGGAAGTGAGCCTCGACACCATCGAGACCGCCTTCGTCGAGATCAAGCGATCGGTCGATCTGCTGGGCGAAAAGGCGGGGTCGAGCGATCCGCTGTTCAACCAGACACGGGCCGATCTCGCGCTCGGGTTCGCCAACACCTACAAGAAGCGCGACGACGGCCGGGCCCGTGAGCTGGCTGGCGAGGCGCTTCGTCTCCGCCAGGACCTCGCGCGGCAGTTCCCGACCAGCCTCGACATGCTCTGGCTGGTCTCCAAGAGCCACGAGTTCATCAGCGATCTCGAGCGCGCCACCGATATGGCGGCAGCCGAGGCGCACGTCCGCGAGGCCTTGACGCTGCGGCGCGGCCTCGTCACCGCCCAGCCGAACAACGCGGTCTGGGCGGAGGGGCTGTCCAAGATCCTGGTCCGGCTCGGCGACATGCAGCGCGCGCAAAAGCGATACCCCGACGCGGCCCGCTCCTACGAAGAGGCGCTGAGCCTGTCGCTGGGCTGGTTCCTGCGCCACCCCGACGAGGCGACCTGGCAGCGCGAGCTGAGCTGGGCCTTGAGCAAGGTCGGCACGGATCGCCGACATGGCCCCAAGACGGGCTGGCCGGAGGGGCTCCGGATGTTTGAGACCGAGCTGTGCCTGCGCCGCCGGCTCATCGAGCGCGATCCCGCCAACAAGCTGGTCCAGGCCGATGTGACGTGGTCGCTGGAACGGGTCAGCCAGATGCGCGAGATGCTGGGGGACGCCAAGGGAGCAGCCCTTGCAGCCCTCGAAGCCTACCGCAAGCGGGCCGGGCTCGTGGACCTCGACCAAAAGGACAACGACTTCAAGCGCTATCATTACCGCAGCCTGCACCGGATGGGGCAACTGGCCGCAAACGCCGGTTTACCCCACGTGGCGGTGGCCTATTGGATCGAGGCCGACCAGCTCTTCAAGCGCCTGGACAGCGAGAAGGCTACGCCGCGCGATGTGCCGGCCGTCGCCGCCGAGATCGAGAAGCTGCGAGCAGCCATCGCGCCGCGCACCCTGGACGACATCGCCAAGGCCTCTCCCAGCTTCAGGTCGGCCTATGAGACGGACATCGGCGAGCCGCCAGCCGACCGCGCCGGGCAGACGGCCTCCACGGAGTGCTGGGAAACCTCACTCGCCACCGTCAGCGAACTCGACGCCCAGCGAGGATTGACGAGCCGGAGTGCGCGGGAGTAGGCAGGCCAACCGCACGCACAGCCGGGACCCTTCGTTCACATGCCGCATATCCTCCGCGCCTTGGCCCTCCTGGTCCTGCTGCAGACCGCGCTCGCCTCCCCGGCCTATGCCTGGGGTGGTACGGCCCACTCGGTCGTCGCCGAGATCGCCCAGCGGAAGCTCGGGCCGAAGGCCTCGCGGGAGGTCGAGCGGCTGCTGGGCAAGGGGGTGTCGCTCGCATCCGTTTCGGCCTTTGCCGATACCGAGGCCGCGCTCGATTCACGCCTGCGCCGCACGCACTTCGTCAACATCCCCCTCGATGCGGCAGGCTTTGAAGCCGGCCGCGATTGCGCGAGCGGCAACGGCAACGGCCCGACCTGTATCGTCAGCGCGCTGGAGGCGGAGCGGGCGGTCCTCGCCA
>JBGSQO010000644.1:0-6531 GCA_041738055.1 Filomicrobium sp. | reverse complement strand
GAGGCCGGCGTGGGCGGGGATGGCCTGGTCGATCCGCAGATGGACGCCGCCGTCGGTGAACCCGAGCGCATCCTTGAACCGGGCTAAGGCCGTCTGCGCCCGCTTGATCTCGGCTCCGGTGACGGCATCCACGACGGCCCGCCGCACCACGACTTCGGTCGAGGGGGCATCGATGGCCAGCCCCAACGAGCCGAACCGCCGTCCGAGCCCGCCATGAAGGTCAACAAACCCCAGATGCAGGCGGGCGGGCGCGCGGATCACAATGGCGGCGGGCATTGCTGTCGGCATCGGTCCTCTGAGTGCGACGGGACTGGCGAAGACGGTTTGCGGCGGCGATAACCAAAGCGCTATCGTTGGGGACGAAACCTGGGCAAAGTGACCCTCACAGGAGTGTTTAACAGGCTGGCGCCCACTGTCCACGCCAGCCCGAAAAATGGAGGGGCGATCATGGCCGAACGAGAAACCGCACTGCCCGAGACCGAAGTGACGGCCTGGCTCGCAGCCAACCTGCCGAGCTGGAAGCTGGAGGATGGCTGGGTTCGACGCACCTATAAGACGGCGAGCTGGAAGAGCACGCTGATGGTCATCAACACGGTCGGCCATCTGGCGGAAGCCGCCTGGCACCATCCCGACCTGACGGCCTCATACGCCTGGGTCGAGGTGCGGCTGATGACGCATTCAGCCAAGGGCATCACGATGAAGGACCTGGAACTCGCCCGCAAGATCGAGGATGTCGTCGGCTGGCAGCCGGGCAAGGAGGGCGGCGCGCTGGACGGCACGCCCGAGAGCGATATGCGCTTTGCCTACATCAAGTACGATTGATCGCGAGAAAGGCCCGCACGTGGCAGACGGCAGTGAAATCTCGGCCCATGTGCTGGCCGACGGGGAGGCGATCGTGGCGCTCGGCTCCAACATCGGCGACAAGGCGGGCAATCTCGCCCAGGCCTTGGCGCTGCTGACGGACGGCGGCGCGGTGCGCCTGCTGGCGGCCTCGCGCAACTACCAGACGCCGCCCTGGGGGAAGACCGATCAGGACTGGTTCCTCAACGCCTGCGCGCGGGTTTCGACGTCGCTCTTCCCGCACGAACTGCTGGCCCGCTGCCTCGCCGTCGAGAACCAGATGGGCCGCGTCCGCACCGAGAAATGGGGCCCGCGTATCATCGACCTCGACGTGCTGGCGCACGGCCGCCACAGGATCGAAACGGCGGAGCTGACGCTGCCGCATCCGCATATCACCGCCCGCGCCTTCGTGCTGGCGCCGCTGGCCGACATTGCGCCGGGGCTGATGCTCGAGGGGCGAACAGTCGGCGAGTGGCTCGCGGGGATCGACCGGACAGGCGTCGAGCCGATGGACGGCTGATACCGCGCCTTCCGGCCGGCGCTTGGCAGTGCGGATGCGAAGTGGGCATCCGGAGCACTGCAAGGGGCGTGTCGGAAGGCGCAAACAAAAAACAACAAAACGCCGCGCCAGTCAGCCCGGCGCGGCGCTCGACTAACAGATTGCAGCCTGAAGCGATTACTTGTTGGTGGCGAGGAACGCGATCAGGTTCTTGCGATCGGTCTCTTCCTTCAGGCCGGCGAACACCATCTTGTTGCCGGGGATGTATTCCTTCGGGTTGGTGAGATAGGCCGACAGCGTCGCCTCGTCCCAGGTCTTGCCCGAGTTCTTCATGGCGTCCGAATAGGCGAAGCCCTCGGCCTTGCCGGCTGCGCGGCCGACGATGCCGTTGAGCTGCGGGCCGACCTTGTTCTTGGCGTCCGGGCCGACGGCGTGGCAGGCGCGGCACTTCTTGAAGACGTCCTTGCCGGCCTCGGCATCCTGGGCGTGGGCCAGGGACGGGGCAGCGAGGATCAGCGCAAGTGCCAAAGCTTTCCTGAGCATAAGTGACGTTCTCCCTCGTGAGGTAGGTTCTGATTGCCGCGGGCGCGACTATCAGGATCGGGCGCTATCGTTGCAAGCCCTTTGTGTACCGTGCGTGAACATGCCCTAGGCATCAGTGAAAATCACTTTCACCAGCCCTAGCGTGTCCTACGATTGTGGCCGTCACGCGGATCGTTCAGCCCAACACTCACGCGTCCTGAGGCTCTTTGGTCGTCTCCTTGGCGCCGCCCAGCCGGCGATAGACGAACTCAGGCGGCGCCTTGTGCGACTCCTCGTCGGCGACCTTGGCCCATTCGGCATGCAGCGGCGACAGCGAGCAGGCCGGATCGGTGTTCGTCGCATCGCCCGTGAGTGCGAACGACTGGCAACGGCAGCCGCCGAAGTCGATCTCCTTCCTCGGACAGGACTTGCACGGCTCCTTCATCCACTCCGTGCCGCGATAGGCCTGGAAGGCCTGACCGTTGAGCCAGATATCGGCGAGCGGCCGGTCGCGGACGCTGTCGAAGGTGAGACCGGGCAGCGACTCGGCGGCATGGCACGGCAGCACCTTGCCCGACGGCGTGACGTTGATGATGCCACGTCCCCAGCCGCCCATGCAGGGCTTGGGATACTTCGCGTAATAGTCCGGCACCACGAAGTCGAAGGCGAGGATGCCTTTCAAGCGCTCGCGGGCCTCCTCCACGATGGCGACGGTCGCCATGAAGTCCTCGCGCGTCGGCATGAGGGCCGCGCGGTTCTTGAGCGCCCAAGCATAATACTGGATGTGCGCGACCTCGAGGCGGCCGGCGCCGACCTCGACGGCATAGTCGATAATGGCCGGCAGGCTCTTGATGTTCTGGCGGTGAAGCGGCGCGTTGATGGTCAGCGGCATGTCGAGTTCGCGCACCCAGCGAGCGACTTCGCGCTTCTTGGCCGAACCGCCCTTGTAGGCGGCGATGCGGTCGGCGTTCTCGGGATCGACGTCCTGGATCGACAGCTGGACGTGGTCGAGGCCGGCGTCCCTGAGCTTTTCCAGCCGCTCGCGCGTCAACAGCACGCCGGCCGTGATCAGGTTCGTGTAGAGGCCGGCCGCAGCTGCCGCCGCGACTATCTCCTCCAGGTCCTTGCGCGCCGTCGGCTCGCCACCCGAGAGGTGGATCTGCAGGATGCCGAGTTCGCCCGCCTGCTTCATGACCGATACCCACTCGGCCGTCGACAGCTCCGTGTTGACCCGCTCCATGTCGAGCGGGTTGGAGCAGTACGGGCACTGCAGCGGGCAGCGGTGCGTCAGCTCGGCCAAGAGGCCGACCGGCGCGCGGGCGCAAGTGGATGTTACTTCCGCCATGTGGCTCGACGTCGAGGTCTCGGCGATGGGCTCGCTCATGATTTGACCACTCCCTTGTCGGCGAGGTCCTGCAGCATCTGGATGATGTCGGTGAGGATAATGTCGGCGGGTGCCTGATACTGCTCGGCCAGCACCTGGGCGATGTCTGCGACGCTGCGCTGGCCGTCGACGAGCTTCAGGACCTCCACGGCAACCTCGTCAGGCTCATAGACCCGCTCGGGGCCCAAGATGATCCAGCGGCCGCGACCCGCGTCGTGTTTGAGCTTGATGTGGCGGGGGAGGCCCAGAACAGACCCGCCCTCGACGATCAGCCGCGACGGCTTGCCGGTCTCAGCCATTGGCCTCTCCCGGACGGAAAGCGCCGGGCGGGATATGCCCGTCGACGTAAGCGTGGTGGAGCGCGTCGAGCTGTACCCAAAGCACGTTGCACTTGAAGCGGACGGCATCGACGCAGGCTTCCTGCTCTTCGCGGGTTTTCGCGTGCGTCTTGATGTAGTCGAGTGCGAAGTCGGCATCCCGCGGGGCCTGCGTCAGCCGGCGCTTGAAGTAGGCCATGACGGTATCGTCGATGAAGTCGTAGCCCTCCAGCATGCCGGAGATCCGCTCCTTGTGAATTTTGGGCGCGAACAGCTCGGTCAGCGAGGAGGCGACCGCGATGGTCAGCGGCTCCTCGCGCACGAAGTTGACGTAGGCCTCGACGGCGAACTTGGTCGCGGGCAGTGCGCCCTTGCGGCTGATGACGTAGTTGCGGTCAAGTCCCAGCCCGTCGGTCAGGACGAGCCAGCGCTCGATGCCGCCCGGCTCGTCTGCCCCCATGCCATCATGGTCCAGCATGCGATGCATCCACTCGCGGCGCAGTTCCCGGTCATGGCAGCGCGCCATCAGGGCGGCGTCCTTGCGCGGGACGGCCGACTGGTAACAGTAGCGGTTCAGCGCCCAGGCCTGCACCTGATGCTTGGTCAGCTTGCCGCCGTGCAGCATCTGGTGGAACGGGTGCTTGTCGTGATAGCGCTCGGCGCCGACCGCGCGGATGGCCGCCTCGAACTCGTCCGGGCTCCACAGGGCTCGCGGGTCGGCGTGGCTCAGTGTTCTCTCGCTCATAGGCTGATCTCCATCCCGTCGTATCCGACCTCCCATCCGGCGGTCGCGACGACCCGGCGTTCGGCCGAAGTCTCGTCCAGCATCGGATTGGAGTTGTTGATGTGCACATAGATCTTGCGGGCGACACCAAGTTCTTGGAAAGCAGCAATCGAGCCGTCTTCGCCAGAGACCGAGATATGGCCCATGCGCTTGCCGGTTTTATTGAGCAGACCTTGGGTCAGCATTTCGTCGTCTGTAAACAGCGTGCCGTCGAAGAAGACGAGAGTGGCACCTGCCAGCCGCCGCGCGAGCGGGCCGTCCACCTCCGCGCAGCCGGGAACGTAGAAGAAGCTCTTGCCCGTTCGCGCGTCCGTGACGTGCAGCCCGATGGTGTCGCCATCCCGCGAGCCATAGTTGCCGCCCAGGCTGGCGCTCTCCAGATAGAGCGCGACCTTGCCGGGCACATTGAAGGCTTCGACCGTCAACCCGAGATCGATGCCGGCTCCCGATAGAGGCGTCGGCGTCTCCGCTGGGAGGACGTTGCGCGCGACCTTGTCGGCGGCCAGCACGTTGAAGATGGAGTTGGCGATGAGCGTCGCCATCACCCGCTGCGACGCGTAAATCGAGAACGGCTGCGCCTCGCGCAGGTTGATCAGCCCGACGATGTGGTCGACGTCGGCATTGGTGACGACCACTGCCTTGATCGGGCTCGACCGCTTCGGGCCGTCGGCAAGTGGCCACAGCACCGGCGTCTCGTTGATCTGCTGGCGCAGGTCCGGGGAGGCGTTGAGCAGCACCCAGTCGGTGCCGTTGGCCGAAACGGCGAGCGAGGACTGTGTGCGGGGTCTAAGGCCCGGCTCGCCGCGACGGACGCGCGCGCTCAAGGGGCCATTGCAGTTCCATTGCGGAAAGCCGCCACCCGCGGCCGACCCTAGAATTCTGATGTGCATGGGAGCCGTCCAGGTTTCGAGGGCGTGGACGCGAGCGCGGAACCTTCAGCGCCTGCAAAGCCCGAGCGGTGCGCTCAGAAAGGCTTTGCCCAATAGAAAAGCGGCGGCCGAAGTCTCGACCGCCGCTTCCACATGCCGAGTGCATGCTGTCCGATCAAGACACCAATTAGATGATGTCGATCTCGGCCGGCAGGTAGCAGGTGACCTCGAGGCCGACGTTCTGCTCGCGAACCTGCGGCTTGTTCCAGATCTTCATGGTGGGATCCTCCGGTTTGATGTGACGTTTGCTTTCGACTGTGAAGCTGCCCTCTGGGATGTCCTCACTGGCTCAGGGGACCAAGCCAGACCGCCCGTCATGTTCGCTTCCTGTGAGAGATAAAGCATCCCCCAGCCCGCTGCGCAAGTACCGAAAGTTCCCGTATCGACCAATTCCGAAGTAAAAATTCTGATGGAAGCCATTAGTTCGCGGTGACGGGAAGACTATTTGAGACCTTGTAACAGTAACAAAATTTCATTTCAGGGCGTAATGTCATAACATCCATAGGTGTTATGTTGTTTCATTGCATGGCGGGAAGCCGAATCGCGGGAGAGATCACGTGGTGGCACTTGCTGTAACGCTATAACAACTCGGGCGGTGCGACCTGAGCCGGACGGCCGTCGGGCTGTTCCGCCAACCAGCGTGCGGCCTGCCGTCCCGCCTCAGCGCCCGTCGCCATGACAGCCTGCAGCAGGTAGCCACCGGTCGGGGCGTCCCAGTCGATCATCTCGCCGGCCACGAACACGCCCGGCATCGCGGCGAGCATCAGCCGGTCGTCGATCTCTTGCCAGCTGACGCCGCCCCGGGTCGAGATGGCGCGATTGATGTCGGCAAGCCCGCTCACGGCCAGGGGGACGGCCTTGATGAGGGCGGCAAGGTCGCACGGCGCCTCGGGGAGCTTGCCGCCGCCAGGCTCGCGCAGGACGGCGATAGCGGCAGCCGACAGCCCTGCCCGGCGTTTGAGAAAGGCCGACATCGATTGGCTGCCCTGCGAAAGGGACAGCTCGGCGGTCAGCTGCTCGGGCGTGAGGTCGGGCCGCAAGTCGATTCTTATCTCGGCGCCCGAGTCGCCTGCGGCAGCCAACAGGTCGAGAATGGCGCGGTTGGCGGCATAGATGGCTCCGCCTTCCAGGCCAGAGCGCGTGATGACGGCCTCGCCGCGGACTTTCACCCGGCCGGCGCGGATGGCGATGCGCTTCAAGGGGTGCCCGGCATGACGGTCGATCAGGTGCGCCGACCACGGGATCAGAACGCCGGC
>JBGSQO010000590.1:0-5951 GCA_041738055.1 Filomicrobium sp. | reverse complement strand
GGCGGATCGTGGAGGAGGGGCGCACGGCGCAGGTGCTGCCCTGGGACGTGAAGGCGGACAAGCCCCGACCGCAGGTGCCGCTAACCGCCAGCCGTACCGAGGGCTCGGACCCCGTGGCGATCATCGAGGCCGGTGTCATCGCCGACGTGATCACCTGCGACGGCTCGTGGTGCTTCGTCGTGGTCGACCAGTATCGCGGCTACATCCGGCAGGCCAAGCTGTGGGGCGTGTATGCGGGCGAGATGGTCGAGTAGATCGCCCGCCCGTTGCCACGCGTGAGGGGGCAAACGATCAGAACCGGACGCCGCGGAACGTGACGGAGGTCCAGTTGTTCCCGGCGCCGTAGAACACGACCTTCATGGCGGCGATCTGACTCGCGTCGTCGCTGATACCGAAGGTGGCCTGATAGACGACGGGCACATCGGCGAGGTGCGGGTTGCGGCGGAAGTTGCCGCGCATCGGGAATGTTTCTCCGTTGAAGGCCAATTCCGTCAGCGTGCTCTGGAAGCCAGCGTTGTCGCTGGCCAGCGAAGTTGCCGAGATTCCGACCTCGGTATCCTTGCCGAGTGCCGTGACGAGGAATTTGCAGGACACGAGCCGTCCGCTCTTCTTTCACCCCTGAAGTTGCCAGCGTACGCGGTCGGCCTCTTGCACGGCCTCGCCCTCGGCGAAATCGAAGCGGACAGGACCCGTCGCACCGCCGCCGCCACCACCTCCGCCGGATTCGAGCGCGCGGATGCGATCCTCCAGGCACTTCAGGGTGGCCGAGAGTTCCTTCACGCCATCGGCCTTCGTGAGGTCGGTACGGCAGTCGGCGGCGTTCGCCACGCCGGTCAGGGTCATCGACAGGCAGCCGGCCAAGGCGGTGGACAAGACGCTACGCATATCGGCTCCTATTTCGTGAAGAGGCATGCGACCGACGGGTTGCTGCCGGCGCAAAGATCGCCTTGCCCTGATCCGGCGGAAGGATCAGCTGGCACACTGGGCCGGCTCGAGTTGATGGACGGTGCGACTCCGAAATTGCGGGGGTTGAGGTAGAACGCCTGCGTCAATTGGGATTGTCGCGCCGGCACCTGACGCCGGCCAGTCGCTGCGGCAACGCTCTTCGTCACCCGACCCATCATGTCGTCGATCTCGAGGCCCGGCGTGGACACATGCTTCAGCAGTGCGGCGGTGAACGGACTGTGCCCGTCCGTGCCGTCTGCGGCTGTCGCCCCGGGCTTGGCCGAGAACACGATGTAGGTGTCTCCGCTGCCGCCCCCCATCGGGGCCAGCCCCTCGGGCGGCCGCAATGACCGGTCATTGGCGACGATCGAGCGCTGCAGTTTGGTTGCGAGGGGGTTGTCGCGGCAGGCATCCAGGAAGGCGATGGTGAACGTCGCTCGCTCCTCCAGCGTCGTGACGATGTCCTGAAGAGCGATGGCCTCGTGCTTCAACAGCGGCTCGCTGCGCAATTCCGCATCGGCCGGGACGAGGAAGTTGACCCCTCGGGCCTGGAGGGCGTGGCCGGCATAGTAGAACAGAGCAGCCTCCGCGCCGCGGGCCGCATCGTAGAATCGGTCGAGGGCGGCGATCAGAGCCCTGCGATCGGCATCGATCGCTGCAGTGACGTCGAAGCCGAGCTTGTCGAGTTCTTCGACCATGCGGCCGGCGTCGTTGCGCGGATTGGCCAGTTTCGGACTGTACTGGTAGTCGCTGATGCCGACGACCAGCGCAACCCGTTTGGCTTGGGCCGGGGGGCTATCTGCACCGCACGCGGCCAGTGCGAGGCAAGCCCAGATGACGACGGTCCGCAGCACCACCCGCCCCCTCGAAATACGATCATTCAACTCAGAGAACGGTTAGTCATAGCGGCGCGTCAAATCAATCCGGGTCGAGCCCGGAGATCATCGCTCGCTGCCAAATGTGATCATAGCGCCTCGGGCGCGCTCGCCTCAGGTCTCGTCCCGGACGAGACGGACGACGATGTCGATGTGAGCGATGCGCATGCCCGGTGGCGGCGTGGGCAGGCCCTCGACGCGAATTTCGTCGGAGGGGATGTCCATCAGCTGGCCATCCGGCTCGACCAGGTAATGGGTGTGGTTCGAGGTATTGGTGTCGAAGTAGGTCTTGGTCGAATCGATGGCGATTTCGCGCACCAGACCGGCGCGCCTGAACTGATGCAACGTGTTGTAGACGGTCGCGAGCGAAACATGCTCACCCCGCCCCTCGACCTCGGCGTGCAGCGCTTCCGCCGTCACATGCCGGTCGCAGCCGGAGAACAGAAGCTCTCCGAGAACCATGCGCTGACGCGTCGGCCTGAGGCCCGCCTGACGCAAGAGGCCTTCGATCCGCTCGGTCGCTGCGATGTCGTCGCGTTGATCCACGTCTCTCGTTCCGATTCCGAACCTGTTGATGCGGTGCCCGCGCTTGCTCCCGGGAGAGGCGAGCACAAAAGCGCACCCGAACCGACCGCCGGACGCCGATTCCAGTACCCACCCTGTCAAGTTATACTTGCCCGCGTCACGATGCGCAACGCCTGCGCGAGCCGGTTCGCAGACCTCGGCCCTTGACGGGTGAAGCGTTTACCTTTTGAACGTGAGGGTGAAGGGGTGAGCGATCGGCTTGTGGGGGCGTGCCCGGCACCGCGCAGGGCGTGGCGGCCGGAAGCTCCCAGGCGACGGAGCGCAACGTGGCTGGCGCAGAAAAAGGGCCGGCGCACACCTGCAAGGCAATCGGGACGGGGAACAGGCGAGGTCCATGGCGGAGCGGCAATCGAGCTACGACTACGAGGCACTTCTCACGTGCGGGCGCGGCGAGCTGTTCGGCCCCGGCAACGCGCAACTGCCACTTCCGCCGATGCTGATGTTCCAGGCCATCACCTCGATCAGCGAAAACGGCGGCGCTCACGGCAAGGGTCAAGTGGTCGCCGTGATGGACGTGGCCGGCAATCCCGCCTGCGACTGGTTCTTCAAGTGCCACTTCGAAGGCGATCCGGTCATGCCCGGCTGCCTCGGGCTCGACGCGCTGTGGCAGATGACCGGGTTCTATCTCGGCTGGCTCGGTGCGCCGGGTCGCGGTCGCGCGCTCGGCGTTGGCGAGGTGAAGTTCACCGGCATGGTGCTTCCCACGGTCAAGCGGCTGGAGTACATCGTTGATCTGAAGCGCGTGATCCTGCGCAAGCTGAAACTCGCCATTGCCGACGGCACGCTGAAGGCCGATGGTGAGGTGATCTATTCCGCGACGGATCTTCGCGTGGGCTTGTTCGAGACCGAGACCGCAGCAGCGCCGACCTGAGCGAGGGCTCGATCTGAACCGGCCAACCGTTGATGGTGACCGGCCGGGTCGCAGCCTGGAAGACGCGTCCGGCGCCCTGGCAGGCGCAGCTGAGCCCGGTGCACGAGGGAAGGAAGATCTGATGAGACGCGTCGTCGTCACCGGTATGGGCATCGTGTCCTCGATCGGCAACAACGCCAATGAGGTCACCGCCTCCCTGCGGGAAGCCCGCTCGGGTATCGTCCACGCCGACAAGTACGCCGAACTCGGCTTCCGCTGTCATGTCCACGGCGCACCATCTCTCGACTGGGAGGCGCAGGTTCCCCGCAAGCCCAAGCGCTTCATGGAGACCGGCGTCGGCTGGAATTGGATTGCCATGGATCAGGCCATCCGCGATGCGGGCCTCGAGGCCGCCGATGTCGTCAACGAGCGCACCGGCATCATCGTCGGCTCGGGTGGCCCCTCGACGCTGGCGATCGTGCGCGCCGCCGAGACGACCCTGACCAAGGGACCCAAGAAGATCGGTCCGTTCGAGGTGCCAAAGGCCATGTGCTCGGGTCCCTCCGCAGCGCTGGCAACCAGCTTCGAGATCAAGGGCGTCAACTATTCGATCTCGTCGGCCTGCTCGACATCGGCGCACTGCATCGGCAATGCCGCCGAACTCATTCAATGGGGCAAGCAGGACATCATCTTCGCGGGCGGCTGCGAGGAGCTCGACTGGACGCTGTCGGTGTTGTTCGATGCCATGGGCGCCATGTCTTCCAAGTACAACGACACGCCGACGCGATCGAGCCGGCCGTTCGACAAGGACCGCGACGGTTTCGTCATCGCCGGCGGCGCAGGAGTCCTCGTGCTCGAGGAACTGGAGCATGCGAAAGCGCGGGGGGCGAAGATCTATGCCGAGGTCGCCGGCTATGGCGCGACGTCCGACGGTTTCGACATGGTCGCCCCTTCCGGCGAGGGCGCCAAGCGCTGCATGAAGCTCGCCATGCAGGGGCTCGACGGCAAGGGGCTCGGCTGCCGGGTCGACTATATCAATCCGCACGCCACCGCCACGCCGGTCGGCGATCAGCGCGAGGTGGAAGCCATCCGTCAGGTGTTTGGCGCCGATATTCCCCACATCGCCGCCACCAAGGCGCTGACGGGGCACTCGCTCGGCGCCATCGGCGTGCAGGAGGCGATTTTCTCCATCCTGATGATGCAGAACCGCTTCGTCTGCGAGAGCGCCAACATCGAGACGCTCGACCCCGAGTTCGAGGGCCTGCCCATCGCCCGCCAGCGCCTCGACGACATCGAGCTTAACTGTGTCATGTCGAACAGCTTCGGTTTCGGCGGCACCAATGCGACGCTCGTGTTTCGCCGCATGGATGGTTAACGCCCGGCTCGCTCGGTCGCGAGCGGCCTGCGCCTGCCGGTTTGCGGCGCGAGGGCACCAAATCAGACACCCAGCGTGAGCTGGCATACCAACATCAGTCGCGGATCGCGCGCAGGAGCTAAGGACCGCCATGTCCGACACCGACATCGCCAAACCGGGCCCGATCATGGCCGGCAAGCGCGGCCTCGTGATGGGCGTCGCCAACGAGCGCTCGATCGCCTGGGGCATTGCCCGCATGCTGGCCAGCCACGGCGCCGAACTGGCGTTCACCTACCAGGGCGATGCGTTCGGCCGCCGGGCGATCCCGCTCGCGCAGTCGGTCGGCGCCAAGATCATCGAGCCGTGCGACGTCAGCGATATCGCCAGCGTCGACAAAGTGTTTGCGACCATCAAGGAGACCTGGGGCAGCCTCGATTTCGTGGTGCACGCCCTGGCCTTCTCCGACCGCCGGGAACTCGCTGGCCGCTATGCCGACACGAGCCGCGAGAACTTCACCAATACCATGGTGATCTCCTGCTTCTCCTTCACCGAGATCGCCAAGCGCGCCGCCGACATCATGCCGAACGGTGGCTCGCTGCTGACGCTGTCCTATGGCGGCGCCACCCGCTGGGTGCCCTCCTACAACGTCATGGGCGTGGCCAAGGCAGCACTCGAAGCCTCCGTGCGCTATCTCGCCGCCGACCTCGGCCCGCAGGGCGTTCGCGTCAATGCGCTGTCGGCCGGCCCGATGCGCACGCTGGCCGGCTCGGGTGTTTCGGATGCCCGCGTCATCTTCAACTACCAGCGCGACCATTCTCCGCTGCGGCGCACGCCGACGCTCGACGAGGTCGGCGGCTCCGCGCTGTACCTGCTGTCGCCGTTGTCGGGCGCGGTAACTGGCGAGGTCCACTTCGTCGACTGCGGCTATTCGACGGTCGCCATGCCGACGCTGGAGGTCCTGAAGGCGCAAGAGGCCGATGCCAGCGCGTCCGGCCGCCCGCCGTCCAACGAGGCCGCTCAGTAGCCGCCTCGGCGCTGTGGGTCGATGCGGGGAAAATGCCCGACGGTCCGATCGAAGACCTTGACGCTGACATACACCGGGCTGAGAAACGCCAACCATGATCGGCGTCTTCGATTCAGGATTGGGCGGATTGACCGTGCTGCGCGCGCTTGCGGCACGCTACCCGCAGCTGTGCTTCACGTACCTCGGCGATCACGCCCACGTGCCCTACGGCAACCGGCCCTCCGACGAGATCGTCGAATTGACGCGGCAGGGCGTGGAGACGCTGTTCGAGCGCGGCGCCCGCCTCGTGCTGCTGGGCTGCAATACGGCAACGGCCGT
>JBGSQO010000539.1:0-3907 GCA_041738055.1 Filomicrobium sp. | reverse complement strand
CGGCGGCCTTGCCGGCGCCGATGATGATGATGCGGCCGCCCTCAGGCACGGGGGGCAGATGCGGCGGCACGCAGGTCAGCGGATGCGCCCGGCTGACGGCGGTCTCATAGAGCGTCATCAGCAGAGCCCGCTTGTCGCGGGGGTGGGTCTCGGACATGAGCGGGATCCTGGGTGCGCGCGTCGGTTGCCTCTGCGGGCGGTGCGTCGTGGGACGACACGTGTCGGTTCGACTGTTTGCCTCGACTTTGGTCCAATCCTCATGGCGCACTTGCGCGGGGGCCGTCAAGCGGCCGGTGGCCGTCGGCGCGCTGGGGCGCTATGTCTCTGCGGGAGCGACCGTTGCGACGGCCCATCTAAACCGGAGACACCCCCATGACAAGCAAGCGCTTCATCGACGAGAAGGTCCGCGTGGAACTGGAGTCGGCTGCTTTCCGCCGGTTGCTCGAGCATCTGCGCACCCGCTCGGACGTGCAGAACATCGACATGATGAACCTCGCGGGCTTCTGCCGGAACTGCCTTGCCAATTGGTACATGGACGCCGCCAACGCCCGCGACATCAAGATGGACAAAGCCGAAGCGCGCGAGTTCGTCTACGGCGAGCCTTATGATGAGTGGCAGAAGAAGCACCAGACGGAGGCAGGGCCCGACAAGCTCGCGGCCTTCGAGGTCAACCGGCCCAAGGATCATTGAGGGACCCCGTTCCGCCCGGAACAGCGCGTCAGCACCCGTCCGCCTAGGGTTTCGTTAACGCAACCCAATCAACGGACGGACGAGTGCGATGACCTCCAAGGATTACAGCTTCAAGTTCAAGGGCGGCCGGATCGGCGTCCTCCTCGTGCACGGCCTCTGCGGCACGCCCAGCGAGATGCGCTTCGTGGCAACCGGCCTGACGCGGGCCGGCTACACGGTGCACTGCCCGCAGTTGGCCGGTCATGGCGCCGGCATGGATGAACTCAAGGCGACGACCTGGCAGGATTGGTACAAGTCGGCCGAGGACGCGCTGATCGAGCTGAAGAAAGAGTGCGATACCGTCATCGTCGGCGGCCTGTCGACGGGGGCGCTGCTGGGCCTGCTGCTCGCCGCCCGCCACCCCGACAAGGTCTCGGGCCTGACCATGTTCGCCCCCACCTTCTGGCTCAACGGCTGGCTGATCCCCTGGTACGCCCGGGCGTTCAAGATCATCCGCTGGAAGTGGCTGGCCAACATGATCGGCTTTCCCAACCTGCATCCGCACGGCATCAAGGACGACCGCGTCCGCCAGTTCATTCTGCAGTCGCTGCCGAGCGTCGACGGCAAGCCGGCGCAATTCCCAGCGACCCCCGGCGGTGTCGTGCTGGAGCATCGCAACCTGATGAAGGAAGTGACGCGCAACCTTGGTGCCATCACCCAGCCGGCGCTGATCATCCATCCGCGTGAGGACAACTTCGCCGACCTCAACAACGCCATGCACTTGCAGCGCAACCTGAAGGGCGCCGTCGAAATGACCGTGCTGGACGACAGCTATCACATCGTGACGGTCGACCGTCAGCGCAACGTGGTGCTGGAGCGCACGGTGGCCTTCCTCGACCGCGTCACGGGCGGCGCCAAGGCGGTCAAGCCGGCCGCAAAGGTCGCGACCCTGCCGGTCCAGGCGATGGCGGCCTGAGGCTTGGCGGTCCGAGGCTGTCCGTCCGTTGAATTCCAATGGCGCATCGCCTGAGCACTGCGTATCGTGTCGCGCTCTCGGCCCCCTCGACATCGATGCGGGGCGTACTATCTCTTTGGTATGCCAGAAGAGGCTTGGGTGAAAGTGCAGGACGAGCGACAGAAGACCGATCGAGTGGTGGTGGCGAGCCGGCAGGTGTTCGTCAACGGCGAGGCGCGGAACACAGCGGTTGCGACGCTCGCCGCTCTCGTGGCTGAACTCGACCTCGGCCCGGTCCGGGTCGCGACCGCGCTCAACGGCGACTTCGTGCCGGCTGGCCGCCGCGAGGCAACCGCGCTTCAAGCGGGCGACCGGGTCGAGATCGTCTCGGCTCGGCAGGGTGGGTGACGACGACCATGAACGCCATCGATACCTCGAACACGCCAGGACGGCGGCCGCTCAGCTTCTATGGGCAGGAGATGACCTCGCGCCTGCTGCTGGGGACCGCGCTCTACCCTTCCCCGCAGGTCATGGCGGACGCGGTGGCCGCCTCCAAGGCCGGGATCGTGACGGTCTCGCTGCGCCGCGAGAATGCGCGGGGGCGGACCGGCGAGCGGTTCATGCAACTCATCATGGATCTCGGCGTCAACGTGTTGCCGAACACGGCTGGATGCCGCACGCCGAAGGATGCCGTGACGACAGCCCAGATGGCGCGGGAACTGTTTGGCACCGACTGGATCAAGCTCGAGGTCATCGCCAACGACGATACGCTGCAGCCGGACCTGTTCGGGCTGGTCGAGGCGGCCCGCATCCTGTGCGCCGACGGCTTCAAGGTGTTTCCCTATACGACCGAGGACCTGGGTGCGGCCGAACGGCTGGTCGATGCCGGTTGCGAGGTGCTGATGCCCTGGGGCGCGCCGATCGGCACAGGTCGCGGGCTCGCCAACACGTATGCGCTGCGGACCATGCGCAACTACTTCCCCGGTCTGCCGCTGGTCGTCGATGCCGGCATCGGCGCGCCATCCCACGCCGCCCAGGCTATGGAAATGGGCTACGACGCCGTGCTGCTCAATACGGCGGTCGCCAAGGCCGGCGATCCGGTGCGTATGGCGCGGGCCTTCGCACAGGCCATCGAGGCTGGCCGCGAGGCCTACGAATCGGGGTTGATGGAGATGCGCGACATGGCCGCACCCTCGACGCCTGTGGCCGGAACTCCCTTCTTCGACCTGGAGCCGCGCTCGTGAGCGGGGCAAGCAGCCGGAGGGATGGCGACAGCCGGCCGGTGGTCGATCTGTTCTACCCCATCGTGCCGGATGTCTCCTGGCTCGCCCGTATCGTGCCGCTCGGCGTGCGCACAATCCAGCTCCGGCTCAAGGATGCCGCCCCCGACGAGGTCATCCGCCAGATCGAGGCGAGTCTCGCCATCTGCGCGGCCCACGGCTGCGACCTGATCGTCAACGATTATTGGCGCGAGGCGATCGCGCTGGGCGCGTCGTTCGTGCATCTGGGCCAGGAGGATCTGGCGGCTTCCGATGTGGGAGCGATCCGCGCGGCGGGCCTGAAGCTCGGCATCTCCACCCACGACGAGGCGGAACTCGCCATCGCGCTGGCCGCGCAACCCGATTACGTGGCTCTCGGCCCGATCTACGAAACCAAGCTGAAAGCGATGACATGGGCCCCGCAGGGGCTCGGCCGCATCCAGTCCTGGAAAGCCCGGATCGGGGCCCTGCCGCTGGTGGCCATCGGCGGCATTACGCCCGAGCGGGCGCCCGGTGTCGTGGCCGACGGAGCCGACAGCGTCGCCGTCATTACAGACTTTCTGACCAGCGTTAATCCAGAGGCTCGAATTAAAACTTGGCTCGACTGGCGCGACGCCACGGTTTCGTAATATAAGTGTCATATTCGATCCGGCTGATCGTCGGCGAAGCTGTGGCGTGCGGCGTGGGCCCATCGACCAGCACCACTGCCGGTTGCGACGTGCGCCTCTCAGGCCATTCGACCGGCCGGCACGACAGCGTTCCATTCATCCCATCACATTCGGAGCACCAATGGCCTTCCGCTTCAAGCCTGCCGAACCGTTCGCACAGGGCTTTCACCGCATCGCAGCCGAGCAGATCGAGCGCGCCCTGGGAGAACTTTCCGGCCAAGGTGATCGCGTGAAGGCCGTGCACGAGACCCGCAAGGGCCTGAAGCGGCTTCGCGCGCTGCTGCGTCTGGTGCGGCCGGCGATCGGCGAAGCGGCGTACCGCGCCCAGAACGTGCGCCTCAGGGATGCCGGACGCC
>JBGSQO010000536.1:0-1999 GCA_041738055.1 Filomicrobium sp. | reverse complement strand
CCGGCCTCGATGGCGAGCCGCTCGGGGAACTCCAGGACGGGGCCGAGGTCCCAAGCCAGATCGCGCTGGCCGGCGACGATGAGATCGGCCGAACGGGCGTGCTCGAGAACGGCGGCGGCCAGATCGGAGTGACGCGCGCGCACGCTGACCATCTCGCCGACCAACTCCTCGCCCGCCGTCAGGCGATTGAAAAGCATTTCGATACCGGCGATTTCCTTCTCCTGCTCCTTCAGCACTTCGGCGAGCACGTGCGCGGTCGTCGGCATCGACAGCGGCATCAGGGTCGGCACGCCGGGGAAGGCGCAGACCCCTAGGAGATGTGCCTCGAACCGACGCGCCAGCGAGACGGCTGCGGCCAGCACGTCGGCGGCTCTCTCCAGGCGGTTCAGATGGACTGCGATCGTTCGTGCGGTCATGGCGTCCTGCCTTTCGACCCAAGCTGTCCCGTCTTCCGTCAGGATGACAGCCGGCCCGTATCGATCCTTGATGAAGGTCAAGGTTGCGAGGCGTCCCGGAGCCCAACGTTATTCGACTGCTCCTGTCGGGCACATCCAGGAAGGGAAAGCCGGCCATGCACCTTACCATCTTCGCCGTCCCACGCGGCATCGCAATGCCCAAAAGTGCCCGTGCCGCCAGCTGCGCGCTGCTGATGGCAGCGGTTGCGGCTCTCGCGGCAACGGGCTCTCATGCTGCGGGCGCCAGTCTCTCAGGCTCGGAGCGGACGCTGCTCGAGACCCAGCTCAAGGATCACTATAAGTGCGAACTGGCGGACGTCCTGTTCGTCTCCGATATCGAGGTCGGGGGCAAGAAGACCCTCGAGGGTCGCGCGCGCTGCAAAGACCAGCGCGAGGTCGATTTCAAGAAGCCGCAGGGCCATGAGAAATTCGAGCTGAAGCTGTGCGAGCCGACGGTCTGCTGAGGCTTGGCGCCCAGATCGTGCTCAGAGGTGCGCGATAACAAGCGAGGCCAGCCGTGACAGAGGTCGTCGAGCCAATCTACGAGCGGGCGCTCGACTTCCTGCGCTCGGGTTCGGCCTTTGGCGGCCTCGTGCCGGAGGAACACACGACACACGCCGCCCGCGTGTTCGTAGCCGGCAGCGTCGCGATCAAGGTCAAGCGGCCTGTCTCCTACGCTTATCTCGACTTTTCCACCATCGAGAACCGACGGGCAGCCCTGGAACGCGAGCTGGCCCTCAACCGCCCGCACGCGCCTGCGATCTACCGCGACGTGGTGGCCATCACCGAAGATGACAGCGGCGTATTGGCCCTCGGTGGCAACGGCCGGCCGGTCGAGTGGGTGTTGCGCATGGCGGCCTTCGAGCAGGCCGATATTCTGGCCAATCGCATGGAGCAGGGCCTCCTCCCCGACACCACGGTCAAGGCGCTGGCCGAGGTGATCGCCCGCAGTCACGCGCAAGCACCGCCGGTAAGCGGGGGCAGTTCCGCCGGGAGCCTGGAACGGGTGCGGGCGAGCCTCGCGGAGGGGCTTGGCCAACTGCCGCAGGCGTTCGATCGCGCTGCTGTGGAAGCCTGGAGCAAGGCCGCCAAAGCCGCCCTCGCCAACGCCCGAGAGGTTCTGGACAAGCGCCAGCACGCCGGCTTCGTGCGCCGCTGTCACGGCGATCTGCATCTGGCGAATATCGTGCTGCGCGAAGGCGCGCCCGTCCTGTTCGATGCGCTGGAGTTCGACGAGGCGCTCGCCACCATCGATACGCTCTACGACCTCGCCTTCCTGATCATGGACTTCGATGCGCGCGGACATCGATCCGAGGCAAACCTCCTGCTGGGGCAGTACTTGTGGGCGAGCCGCGCCCGCGACGATCTCGAGGGGCTCGTCGCGCTACCGGTGATGCTGAGCCTCAGGGCCGGCATCCGCGCCCTCGTCACGGCCCAACGTGCGTTCGCTCAGCGAGACAGCGCCGGGCGCCCCGGTGGCGAACCGGACCGGCGTGCATGGCAGCGGTATTTCACAGCCGCAGAGGACTACCTGGCGCCCGCGC
>JBGSQO010000512.1:0-6865 GCA_041738055.1 Filomicrobium sp. | reverse complement strand
ATGACGCAGGTCCCGCCGTAGCGGAATTCCTCGGCGATGCCGACGCGGGCGCCATAGCCCGCCGCGATGCGCGCCGCCCGCGTGCCACCGGAACCGGCGCCGATGACGAACAGATCGAGGTCGTAGGTGGTCATCGGCGGGACTCCGGTTAAGAGTGGGGCGGCGGCCGGCCCCCTCTCCCCGTTCTTCACGGGGAGAGGGTCGGGGTGAGGGGCAGAGCCAGAGTCAACGGTCGGAGTGTGCTCCTGCCCCTCACCCTGGCCCTCTCCCCATTGCAAGTGCAGGGCAATGGGGAGAGGGGACGCCCGAGCTAAACCCCATCCCCCTCCATCTCGGGCGCCTCGATGACGCGGACGCCCGCGGGGCCGGCGATGATGGCGGCATCCGCAATGCCCAGGAAAAGGCCCGTCTCGACGACGCCGGGGATCAGCTTCAGGGCATCGTCCAGCGCCTCGGGGTCGGGGATCTGGCCGAAGCGGCAGTCGAGGATCAGGTTGCCGCTGTCGGTGGTGAACGGCTTGTCGCCGGCCATGCGGACCGCGATCTCGCCGGTGCAGCCGACATCGGCCGACAACATCTCGATCAGGCTCTTGGTGGACGCCAGCCCGAACGCAATGACCTCGATGGGCAGCGGGAACTTGCCCAGCATATCGACGGTCTTGGTCTCGTCGGCGATGATGACGACGCGGTCCGACGCGGTCGCCACGATCTTTTCCCGCAGGTGCGCGCCGCCGCCGCCCTTGATGAGACGCAAATCGGGGTCGATCTCGTCGGCGCCGTCGATGGTGAGGTCGAGGACCGGGGTCTCGTCGAGGGTGGTCAGCGGAATGCCGAGCCGCGCGGCCTGCTGGCGGGTGGCTTCCGAGGTCGGCACGCAGACGACCTGGAGACCGGCCTTCACCTTCTCGCCAAGCAGATCGACGAAGGCCGCCGCCGTCGAGCCGGTGCCGAGGCCGAGCTTCATACCCGGTTCGACCAGCTCCAATGCCTTGGCCGCGGCCTGCTTCTTGAGGTCTGCTGACATGATGTCTCGTCCTTGCGTGGTGTGGCGGAAGGTGGGCCTGCCGGGCTACTCGTTGACGGATACATGGCCCAGTCGCGCGGGCGAGACAAGCCGGGGCGCGGCGCTGCTCCTCGGACGCTGCCGTGCGCCGCACGGCCGTGATCTGCGTTCAGGGGCCGCGCTTACGGATGGAGCACGTTGAGTTCCTCGCGCTTCTGCGGGGTGAGCTTGGAGAAGTCCTCGATCTGGATGTTGCAGGCCTCCGGCATGTCGATCCTCGTGCATTCGACGATGACGTTGCCGAGCGTGCCGAACGACAGCAGCAGATTGAATGTGGCAAACATCAGGAAGACCGCCGCGATCGCCAGGAACGTCACCTGCATCAGGCGCCCCCGGCGCGGGACCCGGCGCAACACGACCGTACCCAGATAGCCGGCAACCAGCAGGGCGCACAACTGGTCGACCGTCGCCAGCAGCGCCGACCGGACGAACGGAAACTGCCACAGCTGGCTGGCAGCCCCCACAACGACGACGGCGAGGAAGCCGGTACCGGCCAGAAACGTGCTCAACGTATCGGGGATGACGGACGGGAGCAGCCGGTTGCCCCCTTTTGGAGCATCTCCATCGCCGTGGTTCCTGCCGTCGGGGTCGGCATACGAGCGGCGGGATTGCGGCTCGTCGACGGGCGTCGACCCGTTGCGCTGGCGGTCGGGATCTTGATGGCTTCCCCGGCCTCGGTTCAAGAGAGACACCACCGGCTGCGGTGCCATGTTGCCCGACTCGCCCGGTTGAGGTCCGCCGTGGCCGCCCCTGACGAAGGCCATGCTCTGATCGGCAAAGCGCGTCCACTCGGCATTGCCGGAGCGGCTGGCGAGCTGTTTGACCTGGGCGAAGGCCTGCATCGCCTCCTCGGCCTGCCCCAGCCGCTGCAGCAGTTGGCCCACCCGGGCCCAACTGCCGATGTCGGCTGCGTCGAGATCGATCAGCTTGCGATAGACGGCGAGCGCGCCATGGGGATCGTGGTCGAAGCGGGCCTGCGCGTCCCTGCGCATCTGCGCGATTGCATCCTCGACCATGCTGCCCCCTGCCGGTGCCATCGAGCCCGATGACTGCATTCATGCTAGCATGACAATCGGCTTAAGGAAGACGGACCGGGGAGGAGGCGTGGCGGATCCGCGCTCACAGGCCCCCCATCAGGATGTACTTCACCTCGACGAACTCCTCGATGCCGTGGTGGCTGCCCTCGCGGCCGAGACCGCTCTCTTTGACACCGCCGAACGGGGCCAACTCGGTCGAGATCACGCCCTCGTTGACGCCGACCATGCCGAATTCGAGCGCCTCCGCCACCCGCCAGACGCGGCCGATGTCGCGGGCGTAGAAGTAAGCCGCCAAACCGAAGCGCGTGTCGTTGGCGGCGGCAATCACGTCCGCCTCGGTCTCGAAGCGGAACAGCGGCGCGACCGGCCCGAACGTCTCCTCGCTGGCGACCCGCATGTCGGCCGTCACGTCGGCCAGAACCGTCGGCGTGTAGTAGGTGCGCCCGGCGGCATGACGCTGACCGCCCGTCACGATCCGCGCGCCCTTGGACACCGCATCGGCGACGTGCTCCTCCACTTTGCGCAAACCTTCGGCGTTGATCAGTGGGCCTATGTCGACGCCAGCCTCCGTGCCCGGCCCGACCTTCAGGGCTTCGACGGCATGGGCGAGCTTGGCGGCGAAGGCATCGTAGACGCCGGCCTGCACATAGAGGCGATTGGCGCAGACGCAGGTCTGGCCGGCGTTGCGGTACTTGGACAGCATGGCACCGGCGACCGCCTTGTCGAGGTCAGCGTCGTCGAACACGATGAAGGGCGCGTTGCCGCCAAGCTCCAACCCGACCTTCTTGATGGTGGCGGCGGCCTCAGCCATCAGCAGTTTGCCGACCTCGGTGGAGCCGGTGAAGGTGATGGCGCGCACGAGCGGGCTGCCGGTCAACTCGCGGCCGACGCTGGCCGGATTGGAGGTCGTCACGACATTGAGCACGCCCTTGGGCAGGCCCGCCTGCTCGGCCAGGGCTGCGAGCGCCAAGGCCGACAGCGGCGTGTCCTCGGCAGGCTTGACGACGACGGTGCAGCCGGCAGCCAACGCTGGCGTGACCTTGCGCGTGATCATCGCGTTGGGAAAGTTCCACGGCGTGATGGCGGCGACGACGCCAACCGGCTGCTTGATGACGACGATGCGGGCGTCACCCTTGTGGGAGGGGATCGTCTCGCCCGTGATCCGCTTGGCCTCCTCGGCGAACCACTCGATGAAGGCGGCGCCATAGACGATTTCGCCCTTGGCTTCTTTCAGGGGCTTGCCCTGCTCGCGGGTGAGGATCAAAGCCAGTTCGTCGGCGTTCGCCATCACCAACTCATACCAGCGCCGCAGGATGGCCGAGCGCTCCTTGGCGAGGAGCTTCGACCAGCCGGGCAGGGCCGCGTGCGCTGCAGCAATCGCCGCGCGGGCTTCTACAGCGCCCATGTCGGGGACGCGGGTGATCTCCTCGCCCGTCGCCTTGTCGAGGACCGGCATCTTCGGTTCGCCCGTCCAGGCGCCGTCGATAAAGGCCTGCGACCTCAGGAGGCTCAAAGGGCTGTTGTCCATCGTGTGAGGTCCTTCTATGTGAAGTGCCGCGTCCAAGGTCAGGGCTGGACGGGCAGCGGTCAGGGTCGGTGTAGCGGGCCGCCCGATTGCGATCAACGCACAGAACAGTCAGGGGTTCGCCCATGCAGGACGTCACCGTCGTCTTCGATCTCGACGGCACGCTGGTCGATACCGCACCCGATCTCGTCAACGCGACGAACCACGTGCTGGCCGCGCGCGGGCTTAATCCGGTGGCGCTCAGCGAATTGCGCGGCTGGGTCAGCTTCGGTGCCCGCCGCATGATCGTGGAAGCCCTCAAAGCTCACGACTCGGACCGCAGCGAGGCCGAGGTCGACGAGATGCTCGACGCCTTCATCAGTCATTACGCCGAGAACATCGCCGTCGACAGCCGCCCGTTTCCAGGCATGATCGCGGCCCTCGATAGCCTCAGAGGTGCCGGCGCGCTGCTGTCGGTGTGTACCAACAAGCGCGAGAGCCTGTCGCGGCAGCTGCTCGCTTCGCTCGGCGTCATGGATCGCTTCTCAGGCCTCGCCGGTCGTGACACATTCCCCGTCTGCAAGCCCGACCCGGCCCACGTGACCGGGGCGATTGCACTGGCCGGCGGACGGCCCGAGCGGGCGGTGATGGTGGGTGACAGCCTGAACGATGTTGCGGCCGCCAAGGCTGCCGGCGTGCCGGTCATCGCGGTCTCGTTCGGCTATACGGACGTTCCCGCCCGCGACCTCGGGGCCGACATCGTGATCGATCACTTCGCCGAGCTACCTGCGGCGGTGCGGCGGCTGATCTGAGACCGCGACGGGGCGCCCGCGCGGCATCACCAGGATATTACGCTCAGAGGCATAAGCCGGCCGCCTCAGCCCCGGAACAGCCACAATCGGTATCGAGAACCAACCATCGTCGCGGCGAAGTCCAGCGACGGCTTACTCATGAGGACACCGAGATGATCAATCGTATCGTCCTTGCAGCGGCCATCGGAGCGCTCACCGCGACCGCCGCTCTCGCCCAGGACGTTCCCGCCAATGTCGACGACTGCCTGAAGCAGGCCTTCGAACTCGCCCAGTCGGCCGAAGGCAAGAAGCTGTCGAACGACAAGCTCGATAAGCTCGAAGCGCTGCTGACCAAGATGGAAGGTCACTGCGACGCCAACCAGTTCAAGGAGGCCGCGGGCGTGGCCAAGGACATAAAGGCCGAGATCGGCGGCTGAGCGCCGATTGCGCTTCGACATTCGTCATGGAAACAATAAAGGCGGCCTTGCGGGGCCGCCTTTTTTAGTTGTCGGGAGGCTCGCGGTCAGCCCCGCGCGATGCGGGCGGCCTCGGCTGTGGCGGCGCCGTACATGGTCAGCTGCGGCTCGTCGAGCAGGATGACCTCCTCGTAGGTGCCGTAGCCGTTGAAGTGACCCGCGATGGCGCGGCCGTAGGCGCCGATGTTGCCGATCTCGATGTAGTCGCCCTCCTCGATGCCGTCCGGCAGCAGGAAGGGTCCCTTCATGTGGTCGATCGAATCGCAGGTCGGACCCCACAGCTCGAACCCAGTCATGGCCTCGCCCTCGCGCGTCGGCCGTGACACCAGACGGGACGGGAACACGAAGCCGAGGTGGGCTGCATCGAACAGCGTGCCGTAGGCGCCGTCGTTGATGAACAGGTTCGCCCCACGACGGGCGTCGACCCGCACGATCAGGCTCTCGGCCTCGGCGACCAGCGCGCGGCCGGGCTCGCACATCATCTTGACGCTGTCGCGGACGGGCATGGTCTCCAGCCCCTCGTTGATGGCATCCATGAACGAGATAAGCGGCGCCGGCTCGCTGTTGGCATAGCGCGAGGGATAGCCGCCGCCGACGTCGAGACGGTCGACGACTACGCCGGCCTGCACGATGAGATCATGCACCGCCTGCAGCGCCGTCCGGTAGGCGTCGGGCGTCGTCGTCTGCGAACCGACGTGGAAGGTGATGCCCAGCTCGGCGGCAACCTGGCGCGTGGCAACCAGAAGTTCGGCCGCCGGGGCACCCGCGATGCCGAACTTGTGCTCGAGCGGGATGAGGCTGTTCATGGCTGGGACAGCGACGCGCACGTAGAGCTTCAGGTCGCGAGCGCGGCCGCGCTTGCCCTTGGTCTCCTCCACGATCTTCTGCAACTCGTCCAGGCTGTCGAGCGAGAACGAGCGCACGCCGAGGTCATAGGCGCGGCGGATGGCGCTGCGGGCCTTGACCGGGTGCATGAAGTGCAGTTCGGCGCCGGGGATCGTCGCGGCGTCCTCGAGCTCTGGCAGGGAGGCCACGTCGAAATGGCGGATGCCCGCGCCATAAAGCGCGCCGATCAGGAAGACCGAGCTATTGGCCTTGTAGGCATAGGCGACGTCACCGGGGAAGTGATCGATGAACCAGCGCGCGGCACGGCCGGCAGCAGCGGGGCGCAGTCCGAGCACCGGGCGCTCGGGACGGCGGGCCTTGATCAGGTGCGTCGCAGAAGTGTGCTTTTCCATTGCATGGGACCTCCACCAGTCGGTTGAAACCGAGGGCGCTGCTTATACCAGCAGAGACCGCCTTGAGACTTACGAAGCGCGTGTACATAGGGGCAAATGCCCCCCACGTAAAGCCCTTTTACTTTAGGGCTCAACGGCTGGTGGCCTACGGTCCGTTGCGGCCGGACAACAGCGGGACACGCATTCGAACCTCACGCGACGGCCAGCCGATCGATCCTACACTTGCCGGGACTTCGATGAAGTTATATTCATGATGATGAATATCACAAAAGCCTCAAAAAAGTAAGGCGGCCGCTCTGGGAGGAGCACACCCAATGATCGAACAGTTGCGCGCGGCGTTCAGCGAGAACGCAGCTCTGTATCTGATGCTCGGCGGCCTCGCGGTCGGCTTCGTGTTCGGATACATCGTCTACCGCATGAACTTCTGCACCATGGGGGCGATTTCCGACTTCATGAACTTCGGCGATTGGCGCCGCTTCCGCGCCTGGATTCTGTCGGCTGCCGTGGCCATTCTCGGCACGCAGTGGCTCGCCTATACCGGCATCCTGCCGATCGACAAGACCATGTATCTCGCGCCCTCGCTGAACTGGGTCGGCAACATTCTCGGCGGCCTGCTGTTCGGCTTCGGCATGGTCTTCGCCGGCGGCTGCGCCAGCCGCAACTTGGCCCGCGTCGGCGGCGGCGACCTGCGCTCGTTGATGACCCTGATCGTCATGGGCATCTTCGGTTACATGGCGATCGGCGGCGTGCTCGGCC
>JBGSQO010000455.1:0-6321 GCA_041738055.1 Filomicrobium sp. | reverse complement strand
GCGAGGCGGCTGACGCCACCGCGAGCCGGTTGGTCGTGTCCGCCGTCGCGTTGACGCCGACGAGGCCGCCGGTCGCCGGGTTGAGGCTCGCAATTCCGCCTCCGCCTCCTCCGCCACCGCTGGCGAGATCCACCCAAGCGGTGCCGTCGAATACGACGGCCAGATCCTCGTCGGCGATCCAGGCGATGAAACCTTCGCGCGGCGTCAGGTAGATCCACGCCCCATCGGCAAACAGCGCAATGGCCAGATCGAGCCCGGCCCATTCGCCTGTCGCCCCGACAGCCACGATGTGACGATCACCGTCGTCCGGGCTTGTCGGAGCTGTCGTCTGATCGCGATCGAGTACGGCGAGATGCACGAGGCCGTCCAAAATGCGCAGCGCCTCGTTGTGCGTCACGTGCTTCTGCGCCTGTGCGGCGATGATGTATGGAAGCCTCAGGTGAGTGGTATCGGTCATCTGTGCATGCCGCCTGCCGTAGCCTGTCCTCAGGCCAAGGTAGTCCGCGGCAGGGCGGGCGGGGATAACACGAGCAGGACTGGTCTTGCGCAAGACAACGATCCGAACCGAGAGTCGGGTCCCGAAAAAGCAATCGCTCTTCGTTCGTTGGATCGTTCGGTGCGCCGATACGACCGGTCTACCGGTCCGTCACCACCCCGCGGAGATCTGACACTCCGCGGAGTGGCATCGAGCCTCGGTCAGCGCTGGCCCCAGACCTCGATCTCGCCCTGGCCACCAAGGCTCAGACGGCTGCGATAGCGTAGCTCGACTTTATCGATGAAGCGCTCGCGCCCCTTGAGGTCGAAGGGGGCCGACAGCTCACCCTCGCGGATCGTACCCGACAGCTTGATCTCCTCACGCTCGCCGTTGCCATAAACGACGGTGAGGCCATACATGCGGACAACCTCGCGGACGGCACGAATGCGGATCGCCTTGAATGTCCCGGCTTGCTTGCCGATCGCCAGAGTGTCGGCGTCGTTGCGAAGCATGGCGGCCTTGCGCGATCCCATCAGCTGCCAATCGCGGCTCAGGGCGCCAAAGCCGGCTTCACCACGGCGATCGTCGCGATCTCGGCCGCGGCGTTCATCCTCCAGGCCGAGAAGGTCGATGCGGCTCGGCTCGCCGTCGTTGCGCGTCCTGAGGCTCAGGCGGATGTGCTTGATTACGCGCCCGCGGTGGCCGGACAGGTCGATCACGTCGCTCTGCTCGCCGGGATTCAGCCTGTCTGCGATCCGGATCGCTTCGGTGTCGCCGTTGCCGTAGACGACCTCGGCCTTGCCGATGAACGCAGGCGATTCCCAGACGCGCAGCTTGATCTTCTCGATGCGGCCCTCAGCGCCACCCACGTCGAGGATCGCCTCGCGGGCCTGCACGCCGAACCGTTTCGACGCCAGGATCTTGAAGTTGCCCTGGTCCTCGGGAATGAGGCCCTCGACGCGAAGGATGCCGCGGCGGCTGCCGGGATCGTCGTCGAACTGGACGTCGACGCGATCGATGGCGCGAGCCTCGCGGCCAGAAAACTGCAGCTTGCCACTCGGGCGCTCGGGGCCGACCGTTGCGTCGATCTTGAACGTCTCGGTCTGGCCATTGCGGAAGGTGACCGCGACATTGCGGATCGTGACGTTGCCTTCAATCGCATAGAGCCGTACGCCATCGAAGCGTCCAAGATCATCCTTCATGTGCATCGTATGCGTGGTCGTTCTCGCCGACGGCGGGAGATACGCCCAGTCCTCCGAGCGGCGGTCGTCACGCGCCTCGGCGGGGGTGAGGATCGCCAAACCCGACAATGCCACCGCGGCGATCAACAAGCTCGTGAACGACTTCATCATCTGGTTACACCTCCCTGACGCCCGAACAGTTCGAGATGCCTCGCGCGGGAATCTGTTGCAGTGCAGCACCTTGCACCAGCCGAGACGCGGCATCCTTCAGGCTCGTCATCTAGCGCGCGAAGTCGACCAAATAGAGGTGCGCGGATGGCATTTCCTGCGCGACTTCGGGCATTTCTGTTGCTTTGTGTTAACGCCAGCGCTCCGATCCGGGTGCAGTGGGTTCGCAGCGAACGCCAAACACGAGGGTGCAATGAGCATCGCCATCGTCATTCCCGCTGCCGGAGCCTCCCGCCGGTTCGGCGTCGCCGACAAGCTACTGGCGCCGTTCGGTGAGGGTGGCGCACCGATTGTCCGCCACACGGTAGAGGCTGCTTGCCGGAGCCGCGCCGGGGCTGTCGTGGTCGTGGTGAGGGCCGGCCCGCCGGGAGAGGCCGTCGGCGCTGCGTTGCAGGGGCTCGACGCGAGGATCGTCGTCAATCCGGATGCCGAGGCCGGCATGGGCTCCTCGGTTGCGGTTGGGGTGCGCAGCGTCGGCGCAGCGTTCCCTGGGATCATGGTGTTGCCGGCGGATATGCCCTGGATCACGGCCGAGTGGCTCGATCAGCTCATCGCGGTGTTCGAGGCTGCCGAGGGGCGCTCGATCGTGGTGCCGTTGAATGCCCTGGGCGAACAGAGAAATCCCGTCATCTGGCCGGCTGAGCTTGCCGTCGGACTGGCCGGGCTTACCGGGGAGATGGGCGGCAAAGGGCTGCTGGCGCGACATGCCGATCGGGTCGCAAGGGTCACGGCGCCGGGGGAGCACGTGCTGCGCGACGTCGATACGCCCGGCGACCTCGGCCAAGGCTGACGTCCGGCTCGGCACGGACACGGTACGGCACCGACCGGGGCGCACACTTTGCATTTCGCAACACATCCGACATCACCGCTCAACCCGGCGATTGCAGGGTCGATGTCCGTCAGCAGGCGCGGCGATGAGCCGTTGCCGTGACTTCGACGTACCGGTGCGGTGTCATGGCGGCCGGACGCGGGCTTTGGCAAATGCTATGACGCGACGGTCGGGTCGAGACGCAGCGTGTGGGCAGAGAATGAACATCCACGACCAGAGCTTGCAGAAGAGGGACGAGAGCAGCCAGGGCGCGGCGGGCTTAGGCCGGCGTGAGGCTGGAGGCGACCCTCGATGGAGATGGAGTGCGGCCCGCGTCGTCCGTATCGGCCTCAAGGCGTTGCTGCCGATCCTGGTCGTTGCTGCTGGCTTTGCAGCGTTCCGCTATCTCAAGGCGACCAAACCAGAGGCTCCGAAGCGGCCTGTCGCCGAGCGGGCATTTACCGTCGAAACGATCGTCGCGCAGCCGGGCACCTACAAGCCGACACTGACACTCTACGGCACGACCGTCGCGGGCCGGCAGGTCGATATCCGCGCGCTCGTGGCCGGCCGGGTCGAAGACACCAGCGCCGACCTGCGCGAGGGTGGGATCATTGCCAACGGCTCGGCGCTGCTGTCGGTCGACCGGCTCGACTACCAGACGAACCTTGCCGAGACGGAGGCGCAGCTGGCCGAAACGCGCGGCAAGATCGCCGAGTTCGAAGCCTCCATCGTCTCCGAGCGGACGTCGCTGCAACACGCCAAGGCGCAGTTGCAGTTGGCCAAGTCCGATCTGGAGCGGGCCGAGCCGCTGGCCTCGCGCGGTGCCGTGTCGGAACGGACGGTCGATGATCGCAAGCAGGTGCTATTGCAACGCGAGCAGGCCGCCGACCAGCTCGGCAACATGATCAAGGTCTGGGAAGCGCGCGTCGCGCAGCAGAAGGCGGTGGCGCGCCGGCTGGAGACGACGATCGAGCGAGCCCGCCAGCGGTTGGCCGATACGCGGCTGACGGCTCCGTTCGACGCCTACGTGACGGAGGTCGGCGCGCAGGTCGGGCGGATGCTCGGGGTGAACGACAAGGTTGCGACCCTGATCGACCGCAACTGGATCGAGGTTCGGCTCGCTCTGTCGGATGAGCAGTACGGGCGGATACTCGCTGCCGAGGGCAGTTTGGAAGGTCGCGCCGTCACAGTGCGCTGGGTGCTCGGCGACAAGGTTTTCACCTATCCCGCCGATATCGCCCGCATCGGCTCGCGGATCGTCGCCGATACTGGCGGTATCGAGGTGTTCGCCCGCGTGCGCCAGCCACTGGAGCCGGTGCCGCTCAGGCCTGGAGCGTTCGTCGAGGTGATGCTGCCGGACCAGACCTTTACCAATGTCTACAAGCTGCCCGCCAGCGCGCTCTATGCCGGCCGCACAGTGTACGCCGTCGTGGATCAGCGGCTCAAGGGGCGGACTGTGCGCGTGCTCGGCGGGGAGGGCGAAAGCCTGCTGGTGGCCGGCGAGATCCTGCCGGGCGACCACATCGTGACGACGCGCATCTCGACACCCGGTGACGGCGTGCTGGTCACGCGCGTCGGAGGGCCCGGGGCATGAGCGGGGCCGAGGGCAACGTTCTCGACGACGGCAAGCGGCCCAACAGCGGCCTCATCGGCGTGTTCGTGCGCCATCCGACGGCGCCGAACCTGTTGATGATGATCATGGTCCTCATCGGCCTGTTCAGCCTGTCCAAGCTCAACCGGCAGTTCTTTCCCAACCTCGAGATCCCCGTCATCACCGTTCAGGTGCCGTGGCCGGGTGCCAGCGCGGAAGACGCCGAGGCCAACATCCTCGACGTGCTGGAGCCGGAGCTGCGGTTCATCGACGACGTCGACGAGGTGACTTCGATTGCGCGCGAGGGCTCGGGTGTCGTCTCCATCGAGTTCGACTCGGGCGCCGACCTGCAGAAGGCGCAATCGGATATCGAGCAGGCGGTCGCCCGCATCACGACCCTGCCGGAGGACAGCGAGCGGCCGATCGTATCGCGGGCGACGCTGTTCGATCCGGTCGCCAAGATCGCCATCGCCGGGCCGTTTCCCGAGCGGGTGCTGAAGGACTTCGCCACCGAGATCCGCGATGGTCTGCTCGCCAGCGGAATTGACCGCGTGGTGCTGACGGGGGCGCGCGAGGAAGAAATCTGGATCAAGCTCAAAGAGGCCGAGATCCGCCGGCATGGCCTGTCGATCGAGGACATCTCGGCACGCGTCCGGGCCAATACGCAGGATCTGCCGGCCGGCAAGCTGGAAGGCGATATCGAGGTGCAGCTGCGCGCCAAGGCGGAGCGCAAGACGCCCGAAGCCATCGGCGGCATCGAGGTCAAATCGGCCTCGACCGGGGAAAAGGTGTTCCTGCGCGAGATCGCCGAGATCGACACCCGCTTCGAGCGGGAGGGCAAGATCGGGCTCTTGAAAGCCGAGCGGGCGATCGAGCTGAATGTCCAGCGGGCGCTCGCCGCCGATACGCTGAAGACCATGGAGGCGATGGAGAAATACCTCGAGGCCAAGCGGCCGACGCTGCCACCGTCGCTGAAGGTCGAGGTCTACGACGTGCGCGGCAAGTTCGTCGTGCAGCGCTTGAACATCCTGGTCGAGAACGGGCTGCAGGGGCTCGTGCTGGTCCTGCTCATGCTGTTCCTGTTCCTCAACGCCCGCATCGCGTTTTGGGTCGCCATGGGCATTCCGGTGTCGCTGCTGGCGACACTCGGGGTGATGTACATGACCGGCCAGTCGATCAACATGGTGTCGATGTTTGCGCTCATCATGATGCTCGGCATCATCGTCGACGACGCCATCGTGGTCGGCGAGGAGGCTGCGACGCTCGAGGAGCAGGGCCGGGCCAGCCTGGATGCCGCCGAGTTGGCCAGCACGCGCATGATCGCGCCGGTTTTTGCCGCTTCGCTGACGACGGCGTGGGCGTTCATGCCGATTGCGCTCATCACGGGGCGCATCGGCGACATCTTCATCGCCATCCCGCTGGTCGTGGTCTCCGTACTCGTCGCCAGCCTCATCGAGTGCTTTCTGGTGCTGCCGGGCCACTTGCGACATGGGGGAATGGCCTCGCAGCGCCGCCCGAGTTTGCCGCGGCGGCTGTTCGATCGCGGCTTTGCCGCCTTCCGCGACGGCCCCGTCAATGCGCTGGCTCGGCTCACCTACGAATGGCGCTATGCGACCGTCGCGACCATGATCGCATGCCTGATGCTGTCGGTCGGGCTCATTGCCGGCGGCCGTATCGGTTTTCAGTTCTTTCCCTCGCCGGAGCCCGAAAACATTACCGGCCTCGTCGAATTCGCGGCCGGTACGCCGCAGGATCGGCAGATCGAGATCCTCGGCCAGATCGAGCAGGCGCTGTTTGCGGCGGAAGAAAAGCTCATGCTGGCCAAGGGGCTGACCCCGCCGTCGCGGTCGGCTGAGGATAGCGGCAACGCGGTTGGGGCGACCTCGGCGGATAGCTCGGCAGCCGCGCTCCGGCAGGACGAGGAGCGGCTCGGCTGGTTTCTGTCGCGCGTCGCCAAGGCCATGGGACTGAGGAACGACGCCGCGGATGCCGAGACGCGGCTGGTCGTTGCCTCTTTCGCGCTGGTCGGGCAGGCCGA
>JBGSQO010000436.1:0-1524 GCA_041738055.1 Filomicrobium sp. | reverse complement strand
GGCGTCGAGGTCGACCGTGACGCCAGCGGTGCTGCCAGCATAGGTCAGGGTGTCGCTGCCGGTATCGCCGACGAGGGCGGCGTTGATGCCGGCGTCCCCGACCGTGCCGTCGGCCGAAGCCGTGACCTGTTCGATGCCGGTGAGCGTGCCGCCGTCCATGCTGGTGAGTGCGCTGCCGTCCCAGACGACCGCCAGGGTATCGCTGGCGATGGCATCGTCGAAGATGACGAGGCTGTCGGCGCCCGAGTGCGTGCCGCCGTCGATGGTGTCGGCGCCGTCGCCGATGATGCGGACAATGATGTCGTCACCCGCGCCGCCCGAGAGCGTGTCCGTGCCGGTTCCACCGACCAGGACGTCAGCGCCGTCTCCGCCGGTCAAGCTGTCGTTGCCATCGCCGCTGCGCAGGTTGTCATTGCTGGTGTCGCCGACAAGCGTGTTGGCGCCGGAGCCGTCGAGGGCGGCGAACTCGATGTCGGGGGAGAGCGGATCGGGGTTGCCGTTCTGGACCCTGAGGCCGAGCGCGGTGCCGAAGTTCTTGGAGCCGCCGACGTCGTCGATCGACAGGCCGGCGTTGGGGGCCGACACGTTGATGTCGAGGGAGCCGGCCGGGTTAGCGCCGCCGAAGGTGAGGCCGTTGATGTTCGAGTAGTCGAAGATGTTGACGCCGGAGTGCTGGTAGGTGCCGATGACCGAGACGCCGGTCAGCGTCACGGTGCCCAATGGCGCCAACGTGGGCGACGAGCCGGCGAAGGCGATGCCCGACTGGGCGGTGGCACCCGGCGCGAGAACCGCGACGTTGGTGAGCGTGGCGTCGTTGTTGTAGCCCGCGAAGAAGATGGCGCCGGGGTTAAAGACTTGGTTTGCCGCAGTGCCGTTGCCGGAGAAGGTCACAGCCTCGATGACGACGGCCTCAACGCCGGTCGCATGATCGACGTGCAGGCCGTGGATGATACCGCCCGTAACGTCGGCATTGCGCAGCGTGATGGCCGAGAAGATCGAGCCGGAGGCGATACCGATCAGATCGTTGGCGGTGCCAATGACATCGATGTTGTCGACGGTCAGGCTCTGCCCGGTGCCGCCGCCCGAAATCGCGATGGACGCGACGGTGACCGTGCCGAGGCCCTTCAGCGTGATGCCTTCGGTGAGCGAGACGGTCTCGGTGGTGTCCGTGTACTGCGGTGCGGTCGCGACGCTGCCGGCGCCGGTGCCGTTGACCAGAATGAACTGGCCGGAAACGGCTGCCGCAACAGCGTCCGCGATGGTCGTGAAGGTGCCGAGCAACAGGCCGGTGTCGGCAGGGTCGGCCGAGAACAGCTGGATGGGATCGACGATCTCGATGGTGAGGTCGGCGAATTCGATCTTCTCGATGCCCGAGAGCGTGTCGGTGCCCTCGTCGCCGTCTGCGACGTTGGTGTCACTCACGCTGGCGAAACCGAGCGCGAAGCCGGTTGCCACGTCGATTGTGCCGGCCACGTCGTAGTCGGCGCGGGCGCCTGCGTAGACGGCGGTGTCGGTCTCGCTGCC
>JBGSQO010000420.1:0-1595 GCA_041738055.1 Filomicrobium sp. | reverse complement strand
GCAGCGCGGCGCCGAAAGCGGGAACCGCCCAAGCGAACGCGCTGTCGCGCCGACCGGCCAACGCAACCGCGCGACGCAGACCTGGGGATCCACGCGGGTCATCTCCATCCGAGGCAGTCATCGTGGCAGCCGCCGTGCTTGCATGTCCATGGGCGGCAGCAGACCACGGTGCACTTGAAGAATTGCTGAAGCAGTAGGGTTAACGGGGGGTAGGGTTAATGGGGGGAGATGGGGAGACGGTCAGATGGCCAGGGGTGAAGTGGGAAGTCGGGGAGTGGGGAGTGGCTCAATCAACGGTGAGCGTGCGGGCGGCCTCGACGGTCATGAGTGGCACGCCATCGCGGATCGGATAGGCGAGGCCGGCCGCTCGGCTGATCAGCTCCCGGCGCTCGGCGTCGTACATCAGCCGCGTCTTGGTTACCGGGCAGACCAGGATCTCCAGCAGGCGCGGATCGACGGCGGCCTCCTGGGACGGCACGCCGGACTCGGCAATGGGCGTGTCGTCAGTGTCGGCAGGCGTGCTCATGGTGGCCTCGCACTCTACTGCAGGGTGCCGCCGCCAGCATCGCCGCTGGAGGCCAGCTCCATCTCGGCCAGCGCCACCAGCACGTCGGCGCGCGTCTTCAGATCCATCGCCTCCAGCAGCGCCTGCTTTTCTTCAGGACCATAGGGGCTCATCACCGACAGCGCATTGATAAGTACTTCGCTGGAGGCCCTGAGGATCGAACTCCAATCGGCGCGCAGGCTGTTGGCCTCGAGATACTTCTTCAGGACCGACAGCAGGGCGTCCCGGTCGACCTCGCTTTCCCCGCGGCCTGCCTCGAAGTCCTGAGCAAAGCGCTCATAGTTCACGCGCATCCGCCGATACGGCTTCTGGCTGGCGATCTCGCCCTCGATCTCGAACCGGGCGACCCCCGTCAGCGTGATGACGAACCGGCCGTCGTCGAGTTCCTGGTACGACGTGATGCGGCCGACGCAGCCGACCGAGCGCAGGTCGAAATGCTTGCCGAACGGGCTCTCCTCGTCCTCCGGGCCTCCCGTCGGCTGAAGGATGCCGATGACGCGCGTGCCCGACATGGCGTCATCGACCATCTGCAGATAGCGCGGCTCGAAGATGTTGAGCGGAAGCTGAGCGCGCGGCAGAAGGATCGCCCCGCGCAGTGGAAATACCGGGATCTCCGGCGGAAGGTCGCTCGGGCGGCGGTAGTGGTCCGTTGTCGGCACGTGCCTCTTCCTCCGCTGTGGTTCCCCGAGAGCGCCCGGTTAGTCTTCCGACGGATCAGCCGCGACTGTCCTCACGAGAACAATAATGACGACAGACGCCGACGACCATCCAGTGTCGCCGGGTCCTTCGCCCCCCACGCGTTGAACAGCTCGACAAGCTGGCGGCGCGCGGACTCTTCGTTCCAGGTGCGCTGGCGCCGGATGATCTCGAGCAGATGATCGACCGCGGCCTCCTTGTCGCCGGATGCCGCCAACGCGACCGCCAAGTCATAACGCGACTGGTGGTCGGTCGGATCGGCGGCGACCTTGGCTTCCAGCTCCTTGGTCGGACCGGCGTTGCCCGCCTTCTTGGCCAGCGCGAGCGCGGCAAC
>JBGSQO010000416.1:0-1776 GCA_041738055.1 Filomicrobium sp. | reverse complement strand
GTGGCGGTCGCGCGCCTTTCCGCTGACGGTCGCGGGGGCGGCTGCGTCGCGGGGCGCGCGCCGATCCAGCATGGATCAAGACGCCCCTATCGCATTCCCTCTTCGCCTGTCCTAAGACAGGAACCAGCATCACCCCAACGTTTGCGGCCGCACGCCTGCCGTTGTCAAGGAACCGTTGCTTTCAGCTTCGGCCGATCGACCAAAGGACCCCCCGCCATGACCGACCTGCCGGAGACGGACACCGAGACGCCAGCCACCGAGACGGAAACGGGGACCGGCACAGGCCCTGAAACCGGCGCGGATGATGCCCGCCACGCCATGAAGATGGCCAAGAAGAAGGCAGCCCGCGACAAGATCATGGCCGGCAAGTCTGGCGATAAGGGCCTGATCATCGTCCACACCGGCACCGGCAAGGGCAAGTCCTCGGCCGGCTTCGGCATGATCCTGCGCTGCATCGCCCACGAGATGCCGTGCGCCGTCGTGCAGTTCATCAAGGGTGCCTGGGACACCGGCGAGCGCCGCCTGATCACCGGCCACTTCGGCGATCTCTGCCAGTTCCACGCCATGGGCGAGGGCTTCACCTGGGAGACCCAAGACCGCGCCCGCGATATCGCAGCGGCGCGGGCCGGCTGGGAGAAAGCCAAGGAGCTGATCCTCGACCCCGATATCCGCTTCGTGCTGCTCGACGAAATCAACATCGCGCTGCGCTATGATTATCTCGACATCGCCGACGTCGTCGCGTTCCTGAAAGACGAAAAGCCGCCGATGACCCACGTCGTGCTGACCGGCCGCAACGCCAAGGACGAGGTGATCGAGCTGGCCGACCTCGTCACCGAGATGACGCTCGTCAAGCACCCGTTCCGCTCCGGCATCAAGGGCCAGCCGGGGGTGGAGTTTTGAGGCAAGACGGGGGGCGTTGCCCCCTCGACCCCCACCAAGGGCTTAGCCCTTGGAACCATCACTTGGAGTTTGGGGCAGGCCCGTCGACCAGAAAAGGCAAACGGGGTGATCCCCCGCGGGGGGTCCGGGGGCGCATCCAACACCAGTTTACTGAGTGTTGGCCGGGCAGAGCCCCCGCACTTCCCTTGACGCTGGCCCTCGTTAGGACTCTGACTCCATGACACGCGCGCTGATGATCCAGGGGGCCGGCTCCAACGTCGGCAAGTCGCTGATCGTGGCGGGGCTGTGCCGGGCCGCCCTCCGGCGCGGGCTGTCTGTTGCCCCGTTCAAGCCGCAGAACATGTCGAACAACGCCGCCGTGACGGCCGACGGCGGTTAGATCGGACGGGCGCAGGCGCTGCAGGCCTTGGCGTGCGGGCTCGATCCCATCACCGACATGAACCCGGTCCTCCTGAAGCCGGAGACCGACACCGGCTCGCAGGTCATCGTGCAGGGCCGGCGGTTGGCGACGCTGAAGGCGCGCGAGTATTGGAAGCTGAAGCCGCAGTTGCTCGCTCACGTCCTGGAGAGCTTCCATCGCTTGAAGGCCCGCCACGATCTCGTCATCGTCGAGGGCGCCGGCAGCCCGGCCGAGGTCAACCTCAGGGCGGGCGACATCGCCAACATGGGCTTTGCCAGCGCCGCCGACGTGCCCGTCGTCATCGTCGGCGATATTGACCGGGGCGGCGTCATCGCGCAGCTCGTCGGCACCCAGGCGGTACTCGCTCCCGACGACGAGGCGCGCATCAGCGGCTTCCTGATCAACAAATTCCGTGGCGATCCGAGCCTGTTCGACGACGGCTATCGCCTCATCGCGGAGCGGACCGGCTGGCGCGG
>JBGSQO010000393.1:0-10476 GCA_041738055.1 Filomicrobium sp. | reverse complement strand
CCCCGTCCAGCGGCAGGATGGCGACGGCGCGGCCCGGCTGGGGCTTGCCGACGAACCCGGCTCGCACGCCCGTCGCGGGACACGAGGACACGTAAGTCGACACTTCGCTCATGCCCAGCGCCTCGTAGAGGGCTGTGCCGGTGCGCGCCCGCCAGTCCGCTATCAGTCCGCTGGGCGGGGCCTCTCCGGCCATGAGGCCGTGGCGCAATAAGCCGAGATCGATCGGGCCGTCGGGCGCATGCTTCAGGATCTGGCGGAAGATGCCGGGGACGGCGGCAAACATCGTCGCGCAGCTCGCCCGGATTAGCTGTGGCCATAGCAGCGGGCCCTTCTCGCCGACATGGATGATCGCGGTTGCGCCGTTGGCCCACGGATCGGTGAGGCCCGTGCCGAGCGTAAACGTCCAATTGAAGGCGCCCGCGTGCAGGACCCGATCGTCCGGGCCGATGCCATACCAGCCCTGGTACATCGGCCGGCGGCCCCAGGCGGCGCGGTGGCCGTGCAGGACGCCTTTGGGTCGCGCCGTCGTCCCGGAGGTGTAGACGAGATAGGCGGGATCGTCGGCGCTCGTGTCAGCGAAGGCGCACGTCGCACCCGAGGCCGCCCAATGCCCGATGTCATCCGCCTCGATAAGGGCTAGTCCCTGCGGCAGGCCCGAGCGATCGGCGTCGTCGGCCAGCGCAATGGCTGCAGCGGTGCAATCTCCAGCGATGAAGGCCACTTCGTCCGCCGTCAGCTGGCTCGACAGCGGCACCGGGATGAAGCCGACCGCAACGGCGGCAAAGAACGTGAACGCATACTCCGGCGTATTGTCCAGCCGGATCAGGATGCGCGCGCCGGCTGGCAAGCCCATACTGCCAAGACCGGCGGCGATGCCGAGCGTGGCGGCGTGCAACTCGGCAAAGCTCCACGTCTCGACCGGCGAACCCGTCGTAAGTTCGCGATGAACCGCCAACGCCGGTTTATCCGGGTGGCGCTCGGCCGGATCGGCCATCACGTAGCGGGTGAAATTGAACCGCCGCGGGCAGGGCTCGCCCCTGAAGCCGATACGCGTCGCCGTCATCTCGTTCCCGCACCCGTCGTGGTCGCCGCCTCCGCATGCCACCACGTATCGAGCTGATAGCCAAACAGGCTGGTGGCCTCGGGCGGCACCAGATCGGCCCAGTGGGCGACCCACTGCTTTTCTAGGTGGAACAGGGGAATGACGTAATCGCCCGACAGCAGCACCCGGTCGAGCGCGCGGACAGCCGAGACGAACTCCTCGGACTCCTTGGCCGCAAGCATGGCTGCGATCATGGCATCGACGGCCTTGCTCTCGACGCCGGCGAAATTGAACGAACCGTCGCGGCGGGCCACCTCGGAGGAGAATCGGAACAGCTGCTCGTTGCCGGGAGACAGCGAGGACGGCCAGCGCCACTGCATCATGTCGTAGTCGTAGGTCTTGATGCGAGATTGGTACTGGGCGCTGTCGACGACGCGGATGCGGACCTTGATGCCGAGCTTCTCCAGATCGCGCGCATAGACGAGGAACAGGCGCTCTTGAGCGGCGGACGCGGCCAGCATCTCGAAGGCGAGCGGCTCACCCGTCGCAGTATGGACGAGATCGCCGCCGCGCATGGCGTAGCCGGCAGACCTCAGCAACTCGAAGGCGGCGCGCTGGTTGTCGCGATTGCGGCCGGTGCCGTCGCCCGTCGGGAAGGTATGTGTTCCCGCCAGGACTTCGGGCCGCACCTCGGCGAGGAAGGGGGCGAGGAGCGCCTTCTCGCGGTCGTCGGCTGCTCGGCCCGCACTCGACAGATCCGAGCGCTCGAAATAGCTCTGGGTGCGCGAATAGAGCCCGTGGAACAGGCTCTGGTTGATGAAGGCGAAGTCGAACATCTCGATCAGCGCGCGACGGACGCGGGCGTCTGCAAAGACTTTGCGGCGTGTATTGAACACGAGCGCGGTCATGCCGGCCGGCAGCCCGATCTGGAATGCGCTCTTCTTGAGGCGGCCCGCGCTCACCGCGTCGATGCCGTAGCCTTCCGCCCAGCGCGCCGGGTCTTCCTCGGGCCGCAACCCGATGGCGCCGGATTTCAACGCCTCGAACATGGCCGCATCGTCGCGATAGTAATCGAAGCGGACCTCGTCGAAATTGAATCGGCCGCGGTTGGCAGGCAGGTCGCGCCCCCAGTAGTCGGGATCGCGGGCATAGACCAGCGAGCGACCGGGATCGACGACGGCGACCTTGTAGGGGCCGGAGCCGACGGGGGCCGCCAGGCTCGTCTGCTGGAAGCTCGCTTCGCTGACGAGATGGGCGGGCAACACCGGCATCAGGCCCAGGATCAGCGGCAACTCCCGGTCGCCCGGCTCGAGGTCGAAGCGCACCACGCGGTTGGAGAGGCGCAGAGCTTGGCGGACCTTTTTGTAATAGGAGCGGTGGTTGGGCCGCCCAAAGTCGCGCAAGACCTTCCACGAGAACAGGACGTCGTCGGCGTCAATTGCGTGTCCGTCGGAGAACCGAGCCCGGGAATCGAGATGGAAGGTGATGGCGCTGCGGTCGTCCGCCACCTCGATGCGCTCGGCGATCAGCCCATAGAGGGTGAACGGCTCATCCAGTCCGCGCGTCAGCAGCGTCTCGAACACGAAGTCGCGCAGACCGGCCGCTGGTGAGCCCTTCACGATCAGCGGATTGAGGCTGTCGTAGGTTCCGAGCACGCCGATGACCGCGCGCCCGCCCTTGGGAGCTTGTGGATTGACGTAGTCGAAGGCGGTGAAGCCGTCCGGGTGCCGGGGGCGACCGTGGATCGCGATGGCGTGCTGAGTTCCGGTTGCGGCCGCCGGCGCCGGATCGGCGGGCTCCGCGGCAAGATGGCCGGCGATGAGCGCGACACTGGCGAGAGCGAGAAAACCCACGGCAAACGGTCGCAGCATTGCGGTCCTCGCGCCCAAGGTCTGCAGTGCGGCCACCTCGCGACTGGGCATCGAGAGGGGCGCGTGTCTTGGCATTTCCAGAGCCTTTTTGCGCAGCCAACCTGGGCCTTTTCAAGGGCCGCAGATGCGCTCGCGGTGGGGCCAAGTTGCCTGTTTGCCACGACGGCGCAAGAGCCCGCTGGAGAAACAGCCGACGCCAGCAAAGCGGTCATGGGATTGCCTCAATCGGGGCCTTACTCCGGCCGCGGTTGGCGCGAGGGGCGCCGAAACCCGTGCGCTCATCACAGCGTGCCTTTCGGGTCCGTGACTGAATATGTGAGCGCCGAAGCGGAGCTGAGCTGGCGGGACCAGCTCTCAAACATGGGGTTTCAAGGGCAGATGGCACATTCTGTTTGGCAGGTGAAGACGCTTGCGCTCGGCGCGGCTGCGATGTTCGCACTGGGGCTCACGGCTCCGGCTATCGCACAGGACAAGAAGCCGGCGGCGGCCGCTGCCAAGGCGGGCGATGACAAGGCCGCAAAGCAGAGCGCCTGGGTGAAGCTCTGCGAAAAGGCTCCGGTCGCCGAAAAGGGCGGCGATGGCAAGATCACCAAGATCGACAAGGAAATCTGTCTCACCCATCACGAGCGTCTCGATGGCAACACCGGCATGGTTCTCGTGTCGGCTGCCGTTCGCGAGGTTCAGGGCTCGGACAAGAAGAGCCTGATGGTGATGGTGCCGCTCGGCATGGCGATTCCGGCTGGCGTTCGCGCCGCCGTCTACACGCCCGACCAGTGGGCCAAAGCCGCCAAGAACGAGAAGATCGAGGAGAAGGACCTCAAGCCGATCAAGCTCGACTTCTCCCTCTGCCACCCCGCCGGATGCACCGCCGAGGTCGATGCCACCGCTGACATGCTGGCTCAGATGAAGACCGGCGGCGGCCTGATGGTTCTCGCCATCAACGCAGGCGCCCAGCCGATCGGCTTCCCGATCCCGCTCGACGGCTTCAAGGCCGCTCACGATGGCAAGCCCGTCGACAACGAGCAGTATGCCAAGGCCCGCAGCCAGCTGATGGCCCAGATCCGTGAGCGCCAGAAGGCCGCCTTCGAGGCCTATCAGGAAGCGCAGAAGACCGGTGCCGAGCAGAAGAAGGACGCTCCTGCCGCTGCCCCGGCGAAGCCGAAGTAACAGCCTCATCCTGGTCGATAAGACCGAAGCACATGACGTGGCGGAGGACGGCAAGACGCCGGCCTCCGCCTTTCGTTTGGCCGGGTCAATGCTCTTTGAGGTGCATCGCCAGATAATGGCCGTGCTCGTCTTCGACGAACAGGTCGGCCAATTGCGAGTGCTTGACCGGCAATCCGCTTTCGTCCGGCTCCAGGTTCTGCTCGGAGACGTAGGCGATGTACTCGGTGTGGTCGTTCTCGGCCAGCAAATGATAGAACGGCTGGTTCTTGGCTGGCCGGATGGCCTCGGGGATGGCCAACCACCACTCGTCGGTGTTGGAAAAGACCGGGTCGATGTCGAAGATTACGCCGCGAAATGGATAGTGGCGGTGCTTGACCACCTCGCCGACGGCGAACCTGGCCCGTCTCACCCGGTCCGTGCCCCTGTCCATCCCCCGGCCCATCGAACTCTCCGCGTCAGGTCCGCCGCACGGACGACCACCTTTCAGGCAGCAGTCCGTAACCGGGGAAAATGCCCGGCGACCACTAGGCCTGAGCCCCTCCATTCGACCGGAACAACGGGTGCATTGTCAATGGAATACGACAGGGCATGCCGTTCGCCGCCAACGGTGCAGCGGCAAGGCGCGGGATCCAATCGGTCGTCCCACTGAACCGTCAGAGCTGATAGACCGCCGCCATCGCCGGGTCCTTGGCCGCGACGAGCCGGGCCAGATCGACGATCACTTTGGCCTGCTTCCAGGTGGCATCGTCCTGCATCTTGCCGTCGATCATCACCGCGCCGGTCCCGTCGGGCATGGCCTCGATAATGCGCTTGGCAAACGCCACTTCGCCCGGATCGGGGCTGAACACGCGCTTGGCGATGTCGATCTGGCTCGGATGCAGAGACCAGGCGCCGAGGCAGCCCTGCAGGAAGGCGTTGCGGAACTGACTTTCGCAAGCCGCCGCATCGGAGAAATCGCCGAACGGGCCGTAGAACGGCTTGAGCCCGTAGGCGAGGCACGCATCGACCATCTTGCCGACGGTGTAGTGCCAGAGGTCCTGCTGGTAGGCCGAACGTGTGGCGGACGCGTCCTTGCCGGCATCGGCCAGCACGGCATAGTCGGGGTGGCCGCCGCCGACCCGCGTGGTCTTCATGCCACGCGACGCCGCCAGATCGGCCGGTCCAAGGCTCATACCGTGCATGCGCGGGGAAGCCGCCGCGATCGCCTCGACGTTCTTCACCCCTTCGGCCGTCTCGAGGATGGCGTGAATGAGGATCGGTTCGCCGATCGAGTGACGGGCCTCGAGCTGCGCGAGCAGCTGATCGAGATAGTGGATATCCCAAGGCCCCTCGACTTTGGGCAGCATGATCACGTCGAGCTTGGCGCCGACGGCCGACACGATCTCTATGACGTCGTCGAGCGCCCACGGCGAATTGAGGCAGTTGATGCGCGTCCACAGCCCTGTGGCGCCAAAGTCGTGCTCGCGCGCCATCGAGATGAAGCCGGCCCGCGCAGCCTCCTTGTCGGACGCGGCAATAGCGTCTTCGAGGTTGCCCAGCACGACGTCGACCTTGGTGATGGTGTCGGCGAGCTTTGCGCGGATCTTCTCGTTGTGCGGGGGCACGAAATGAATCATGCGCTCGAGACGTACCGGCAGCGCTCGATAGGGCTGTGGCGCGCCGATGGCGAGGGGGGCGAAGAAGCGTGCAGGTGTGCGGGTCGCGGTATCCATGGGCGAGATCCTGTCGTGACGAGCCGTTTGTCGCCCGTTTCAATCGCTATGCTGCAGTGCACTGTAATGACTGTCCGACGGTCGTCAACTGGCGCTTTCGGACGGGCGTCGGGCATGACTGCGTGACAGGCCATCACAGGCTCTAGATGCAAAGCCGTTTGCCCGTCTCGATGGCCGCGCCAAATGCAAAGGGGGCCGAAGCCCCCCTGATACCGCGCAATTTTCGCTTGGATTCAGAAATTGTGCTTGATGCGACCCTTGATGGTCAGATCATCGTTGGGCGTGTTCTCTTCGCGACGCAGTTCCTCGGACTTGCTCTCGGCAGCGCCGTACAGAAGCTCGAGCCCGAAATCCATCTTTGGAAGCACGCCGAGATCGCCCAGCCCAGGGATGCGGACCACCGTACCAGCCGGACCGCTCGGCTTTTCCATCCCACCGCCTGCCAGCCCAGCCGAAGGTGCTGCAGTCTCCGACTGCGCGGGCGCGCCGCCGCCGCCCTTCTGTTCCTGGAAGGAAAACGCAGAGGTGCTGAGCGCGACAACCGCTAGACAACCGATGCCAACGAAGAATTTCATCTCACAGTACCCCGCAACGCGGCACGTTGGCCGCTGTTGGAAAATGCTCTGCCACACACGCGAAAACAAGGTTGTTTCCGAGCCAGTTAAGGCCCCATGAAGATTTCGTGTCGGGGGTGTTGTCTTGGCGCCATGTGGCGAAAGCACAACAATTACGGCGTCGCACAACGAGAAAGGGCTGCCGAAGCAGCCCTTTCCGAAGTGCTTTAGGTGCTGAGCCAATCTCAGAACTTGATGCGACCGCCACCCACGACGGTGTCGAACGAGATGTCGTCGTTACCCGTGCCGTTGTCGATCTCGTAGCTGCGATAGCTGAGGTAAACTTCCATGGCAGCGGCGTCGATCTGCTGGACTGCGCCGAGACCCCAGAAGTGGAAGGTGTCCCGATCGATTTCGTCCTGCTCGCCGCCCATGCCGAACAGGGTGGTCTTGCCCAGCGGCAGCCACTTCTGCTCGACACCGCCGACGACCATCCAGAAGGTATCCTCGCCATCACCCACGCTCAGCTCGCGCTGGCCGGCGCTGGCCGTCACGAACAAGCCGGTCCCGGTGTGCATGATCGAGAGGCCACCGTTCAGGATCTCCTGAGCGGGATCGGCGACGCCAGCAGCGCCGTTCGAGCGATCAGTCGATTCGGCGTAGGCAATGCCAGCAGCCATTTTGAAGCCACCAAACTCACCGGCGTAGCGCAGAGCGATATCCCAGATGTCGTCCTCGCCCCAGGCAGCAGTGACGTAGAAGCCCTGGTAGGTCGGCGTGTCGTAACGCACGACGTTCTGACGATTGAACTCAAAGTTGTTCTGCGACGGTCCACCGATCTGAGTGATGATCGATGCGCCGGCAGCAGAAGAGGACAGCGCGTCGGCGATCGAGGCGTTGGACACGTCGATTTCAGCAATCGACGAGTTTGCCGTGTCGGTCTGCCCGACCGCGATACGACCGAGCGTCTTCGACTTCAAGTACCAGTAAGCCTGGCGGAACTCGGGAAGCTCGGGACCCTCGTCGGTGTCGATCGTGACACGGGTCGCATCGGCCTGCTGGAACTGAAGCTCCAGGTTGAAGCCGGCTTCCCAGTCGGAGTTGATGTCGGCCTTGCCGCGGAAGCCGACGCGCGTGCCGGAGGTCTGCGGGTCGACGACGTAGACGTTGCTCTCATCGAGCGGGCCGTCACCTGCAACGCCGTCGTCCGACTCCCAGAACATTACAGCTGTGGTGACCTGACCGTAGACGGTCAGCGAAACCTTGCGATTGCCCTTGCGAGCCGTGGTCGCCTCGAGTTCTGCAACCCGCTCTTCGAGGTCTGCGCAGCAGTCGCCACCAAGATCCGCAGCAAGCGCGTTCGAAGCGAACAGGCCAGCGGCTGCAGTCATGGCGACCAGAGAGATCTTCTTCATAGTGTCCCCCAGTGTCATGGTCGTTTGACAAGAAAGAGCCGGATGCGGACGCACGTCCACTCGTCTCGGCTCGCCGGCCCCTCTGCGCGTTGCAAGCTGGCGGACACGACCGCATGCTCGCCCACGAAAGGGACGCTTACGCCTGACGCTACTATAAAGGTTACGAAGGAGATGCCGCCTGAGGTGGCCTGGAACGCTGGGCGAACTGCCCGCCGGTCCACCTATCGACTCGCGACTTGAGATTTTGTTTACGCGTTGCCTGCGTTCCGGGCAAACGAACCTTCGCAGATTTGCCCTGGTTTGAGCAGCTTAGTGGCCGATGTGCAACGCGATGCGGACTGGGCCACACCATCTCCGGCCCAGGCGCTAGCGCAATCCAAACGTCCGCGCAGGCCTTTTCCACACGTCATCCTGGTCCGGGCTGTGGATAGCGAGCGGCGCGCGGCCGAACGACGCCTCAGGGTTCAACGGGGCTGCGAAACCCAAAAAACGAGAAAGGGCCGCACGAGGCGGCCCTTCCCGAGATCAGATCGATGCGATCAGATCAGAACTTGATGCGGCCGCCGCCGATGACGACGTCGAACTCGCTCTCGTCGTCCAGCTCACCGTCACCACCGTTGGTGATGTCATAGTGGCGGTAGCTCAGGTAGAGATCCATGGCTGCAGCGTCGATCTGCTGAACGATGCCGGCGCCGTAGAAGAACCCGCTGTCGCCATCGTTGCCGGCAACCGTGTTGTCGAAGTTCAGGTTCTGCTCGTGCTCGTCAGCCTCGCCACCCATACCGAAGATGGTGGTGGTGCCGAGCGAGACCCACTTCTGCTCGATACCGCCGACGACATGCCAGAACGTGTCTTCGCCGTTCCAGTTGTCACGCTGCTGCTGACCAGCCGAAGCGGTGACGAAGAGGCCCGTGCCGACGTGCATGATCGACGCGCTGCCGTTGATGATCTCGCAGGCGGGGTCTTCCACGCCAGCTGCGCCGTTGCTGCTAGCGCAGTTGCCCAGATCGGTCGATTCGCCGTAAGCGATGCCTGCAGCGAGCTTGAAGCCGCCGAACTCACCGGCATAGCGCAGTGCGATATCCCAGATGTCGTCCTCGCCCCAAGCGGCCGTCACGACGAAGCCAGCGAACGTCGGAGTGTCGTAACGAACGACGTTCTGACGGTTGAACTCGTAGTTGCCGAAGGACGGGCCCGAGAGATCACCCGTGATGATGGCGCCGCCAACCTGAGACGACGACATGGCGTCGGCGATCTGCGACTTCGACAGATCGATTTCAGCGATCGACGAGTTGGCCGTGTCGGTCTGACCAACAGCCAAGCGGCCGAGGGTCTTGGACTTCACGTACCAGTAGGCCAGACGGAACTCGGGGAGGTCCGGACCTTCGTCGCTGTTGAGTGTGACGCGGGTCGCGTCAGCCTGCTGATACTGCAGCTCGATGTTGAAACCGGCCGACCAGTCGGCATCGATCTTGGCGTCGCCCTTGAAGCCGAAGCGCGTGCCCGAGGTCTGCGGGTCGACAACGTAAACGTTGCTCTCGTCGCGGCGGTTGCCGGCGTCGGTCGGATCCGAACGCTGCGCATCGAACCACATCACAGCGGTCGCGACCTGACCGTAAACCGTGAGCGAGACCTTGCGGTTGCCCTTGCGAGCCGTCGTAGCCTCGAGTTCAGCAACGCGCTCCTCGAGATCGGCGCAGCAGTCGCCGCCGAGATCAGCAGCCTGAGCCGAAACCGTGAAAAGACCAGCCGATGCGACAAGCGCAACGATGCTGGTGGTCTTGAAGAGTCCCCCGATCATACTTTACCACTCCGTATGACTAACACCCAGACGTACCAACACGTTCGAAAGTACGCCGCGAAAAGAAGCCGCCAAGCCTGACCCGCTCCAATCACCCCAGTTCTTGGAGCGGTCGTTTTGCGGATGACGGCCTCGCTGGAACAGTCCTAGCCCACCGATGGAAGCCGCGTAAACCCCAAACGGCCGTGTGTCCGTACTCTCCGTCCTCGAGTGACTTGCAAGTCACAGACTGATGTGGGTTAGGCCGCGAATCGAATAAGGCCCGGGTGGCCGAGCAGCTCGAACAGGAGCGCTCAATCGATCGCAGTGCCAGCGGTTTAGCCTGACTCAAATCTGTCAGCAAGGGGTGTCGTTCACCGGCCTGCCTCTCTGAGAAGTTGCTGCGTCAGAGTTGGACTGGCGTGGGAGGCGTCCTTGCGCCAGAGTGGGCTCATGACCGTAAACAGCACCCAATCTCAGCCTGTCGCTCGGTACGACTGCCTCGTCATCGGTGGTGGCCCGGTCGGACTGGCGTCGGCCATCGCGCTCGCGCGCAACGGCTCGAGCGTCGGTCTCGTCGCCGCGCAGCACAAGCCGGCGGGGGACAAGCCGGATACGCGTACGGCTGCGCTGTTCGTGGGCTCCATCGCCATGCTCGATCAGATCGGTGCCTGGGAAGCCCTGCGAGGGCAGTGCGCCCGTCTGGCGTCCATCCGGCTGGTGGACGATACCGGTGGCATCATGCGGGCTCCGGAGGTGGTGTTCCACGCTTCTGAACTGGGTCTGGACGCCTTCGGTTATAATGTGCCGCAAGAGCCGCTGGTTTCTGCCTTGCGCGGCGCCGCCCAGCGCTTGGCGCCCGGATTGGCCATCATGGAGACGGCCGGCGCCCGACGGGTGGAGACTTCGGCCGACGAGGTCACTGTGGAACTCGC
>JBGSQO010000307.1:0-4411 GCA_041738055.1 Filomicrobium sp. | reverse complement strand
GACCGAACTCGCCTGGCTCTATTCGAAACTGGCGATGGTCACCTTCGGCGGCGCGTATGCCGTCCTCGCCTACCTTGCGCAAGAAATTGTCGAAACCTACCGCTGGCTGACGCCCGGCGAAATGCTGGACGCGCTGGGCCTAGCCGAAACAACGCCCGGACCGCTGATCCTCGTCACCGAGTTCGTCGGGTTCCTCGCCGCCTATCGGGCCGGAGGTGACAGCATTGCGATGGGCGTGGCAGGGGCCGTCGTCGCGCTGTGGGCCACCTTCGCGCCGTGCTTCTTATGGATCTTCACCGGCGCCCCGTTCATCGAGCGGCTCAATGACATGCCGCGCCTCAAGGCCGCGCTCGCCGCCGTGACCGCCGCCGTGACCGCCGCCGTCGTGGGCGTTATTCTCAACCTCAGCGTCTGGTTCAGCCTGCACGTGCTGTTTGCCCGGTTCATACCCGTCGCGTTCGGGCCGCTGGCTGTCGATGTCCCGGTGCCCGCGAGCCTCGATCCGCTGGCGGCGGGCCTTGCCGTCGTGGCCGCTGTAATGCTGCTGGTCTGGCACAAGGGCGTCATCCTCACGCTGGCCGTCACGGCGGCGCTGTCGCTGGCGGCCCATCTGCTGCTGCGCGGCGGCGCTGTCTAAGGCCGGTGTAACCGGAGGGGCTCACGGCTCCGTGCCTTGCCGGGCGCCGGGGAATGCGGCCATATGACCGGGCATGTCGCAGCGACGGAGAAACGGGCCGATGAAGACAGGGAACACGCAGGTCATTTTGCTGCTCGCAGCGCTCAGCATGGGGCCCCTGCTGGCGCCGGCGCCGGCTGAAGCTCGGATCACGTGTCAGCGCGGCCTGCAGGCCGTCGGCGGCGCCATGCTCGCCACGCCCTATTGCCAGGACGCCTATATCGCTGAAGTGGCGCGCGGGTACGGCACGCGGGTCTCCGCCAACGAGGTGCGCAACAACCCCAACCTGCGCCGCTCGATCTGCGAGCACATCGGCCAGGACATCCGTATCCGCCATGCCTGCGAGTCCTCGGTGCCGACCTTCGGCGGGCGCGGTCTGTAGCGCAGGCCATCAAACGAAAAGCGCGCAGCCCGGGCGGTGCGGACAGCGCGCTCGAATCCTGAAAAGGCGCAATCGACGAGCGATCAGCCCGCTACGGCCGGCTTCTGCTGCGACAGCGAGGCGACGTCGAGGTTCGGCGTGATCTCGGCGACATCCTTGGGCCGGCGGACGCGGCCGTCGAACTGAGCGCCTTCGGCGATCGCCAGCGTCTGATGGTGGATGTCGCCCTCGACGCGAGCCGTCGGGTGCAGCGAGACGGTGGCCCCCCTCAAGGCGCCGTTGACCTCGCCCTGGATCTCGATGGAGTTGGCGGTGATCGTGCCGGTCACGCGGCCGGTCTTGCCGACCAGCACTTCCTTGCCGTTGATGTTGCCTTCCACCTGGCCGTCGATCTGGACGCGGCTCTGGGAGACGACGGTGATCTGCTGGCCGACGATAGCAAGATCCTGGCCGATGATCGAGGGTGCAGCGCGCGCAGCGACCGGGGCGGCTGCCTGGACCATCTGCGGGGGTGCCGGAGGGGTCGGTGGCGTCAGCGGCGACGGCTGATCTGCGGTCTTCACGTCCTGATTGGGGTTGCGGCCGAACACGATCATTCCTCCCTCGATACGACGCGTCTTGGCACAGGCGCCACACCTGTCGCCAGCGGACGAGACCATGCCCGTGTGGCGAGCAGATGTCGAGCACCGAGCAGATCGCCAACGGCAACACGCGTGCGGGCTGTGGCATTCGTGACGGCACTACGGCGAAATGCGTGCAACTGTCTCGGAGATAGTGCGGGTCGGAGCCCGTGGGCTCCGACCCGCAGCGGATAGGACCGTCCGGCGGCAGCGGTTGCCACGACCCTTCCCGATCCGCCGTCTGCGGTCACTCAGTACGGGACATGAAGCCGCACGAACGGCGCGCGAACATAGAGTCCGCCATAGTCGCGATGGACGCGCGCGAACGGGGCCGCGACGCTGTAATGGCGACGGTAGGGACGATCATACCCGTAGTCGTAGCCGTACCCATAGCTGTAGGCGTAGTGGCGCGGGCGGTAATAGCCGTAATACCGCGGCACGTGGCGGCGCACATACCGGTGGCGATAGCGGCGATAATGGCGGCGGCCAACTTGGACCACGGGAGAGGCAGCCGTCACATCGAGTGACGGCTTGATCGACAGGGCGCGCGTCTCGCCGGGGGTGGTGCCCGCGACGACGGATGCGAGCAGGACGAGCACGGCGGCCATGGCGGCGCGCAGCGCGAACAGAGTGCTCTTGATCTTCATCATGGCTCTCCTTGTGAAGGTTTGGAGTTCAACGAGCCTTTCAGGCGCTTGCCAATATCTGGCCAGCCTCGAACGCTCTTAGACTAGGCGAACCGAACTGGCCACCCAATTGCAGCACAACGCCGACCGCTGCCCGCCGGCTCTACGTCTCAGCGACCATGGGCTTGGCCAAGGCCCCGCGCCACGAGCCAGAGGGCGACCAAGGCGAGGCCCAGGGTCGCGGCGGGCCTTGCAAGGGCCAGAACGTCGGCGGTCATGACGCGGATAACGCCGAGCGGGATACCGGCAGGACCCAGATTGAAGAACGCCCACCAGTAGCCGGCCTGGACCAGCGCCATCGCTCCCGCCGGTACGATCAGCAGGACGACCGGCCAGCGGGCCTTGCCGAGTGCCCGGTAGCGGGCGGCCAGCGTCAGGGCGAGCAGCGGCAGGAGAAGAAGCGTGACGGTCGCCGCGCCATAGAACCCGAACCAGCGCGCGCCAATGACCAGCCGCAGGACCACCGCGAGGATGACCGCACCCGCCAGGATCAGGCCGAGACGTCCGAGGAAGCTGCTGCGCGTCATGTCGGCCCGCTCCGGTTCGAGGTTCAATCGTTCTCTCTTTCCAGCCGAGTCCGACCCGCCCGACGGGTCCGACTGCGACCCGCCAGCCTCGCTCGCCCCCTGCTGTTGATCGCTTTGCGGGATAACACTTGTCAGGTGCGACACAAAGCGCTTCCCTACGGCCAAAGTTTGGGTACGGGTTGGAGGGATGCGGAGATGACGCTCGGAGCGCGGCTGTTCGTCGCCGTTGTCTTTGCTGTTCTGGGGCTGTCGTTCATCGCGACGACGGCGACGCTGTATTACGAATTCGGCGGCAGCGTCGGCGGTCGCGACTGGTTCGCCATGGCCGCGTTCTACAGCCACCTGTTCGTGTTCTTTCCGGTGTTCGGCCTGCTGGCTCTGTTCGCCTTCTATCTGCCCTCCTGCGCCTTCACCGATATGTACTGGCGCCACGTCCCCTTCGGCCGGGCCCGCTTCGCGCTGGGCTTCATCGTATTGGCGGTCGTCTCGCTCTTGATGGCGGAGGCGCTGACCACCGGTAAGCTGCGCTCGATCTGGGAGGTCAAGCCCGATGCGCTGGCCAAGGACGAGGGCCAACCCGTCGGCTGCTTTACCGCCAAGCAGTCGTGCGCCCGCGTGCCGGTGCTGGCCGCCCTCGCCGACGTCCGCGCCCGCAGCCAGGATCGCACCGGCATGGCCCAGTTCGTGCGCAACTGCGAGCGCGATCCGCTGATCGAGACGCCGCCGGAGGATCTGGCGAAACGCTATTGTTTCATCACGCGCACGCTGGTCGATGCCGAGACCTGCTGCGCCGCCCAACGCAGCTTCGGCGATGCGATCAGCGCGCTCTACGAGGTGCCGGGCAACCAGTCGCTGACGGCAAAAGTGCACAACATGCTGCTGCCGCTGAAAATCTTTTTCCTGCTGGTGGTCATGGTGATCGGCCTGATGTTGGCCGGCCGCCGGCACGGTTTGGCCGAGCACTACGGCGCGCGCATCCCGCAGATCGAGCGGGGCGTGCTGATCGGCGCGTTCTCGATGCTGTTCCTGCCGGTGATGAACCTGGCGTTCCTGCAGTCCTCGGGCCTGCTCTACGGCACCAACGTCGACAGCTTCTACCGCTCGCTGTCCTGGCCGCTTCTGGTGGGCTTTGCCACCTGGGCGCTGCTGCTGTTGTTCTTCTTCTTCCGCGATACCGACAAGGACGTCGAGACGGTCGGCCGCATCGCCGGTGTCATCGCCTCGGCGCTGGCGATTTCGAACTACAACACGATCATCGACTACTTCGCCCGCTACGCCGGGGCCGGCGCGACGCCCCTGACGCTCGCCGTGCTGGCACTGATCGCGCTTTCGGCCTTCACCGCGATCGTCGTGCAACCTAAGCGCAAAGTATCGGAGATGGTCGCCAACAAGTCGGCGGCCAAGTCAGCGGACGGCACGAAGGCCGTCTGATCCCGTCCGCTGTCACGCCCTTTGGGCAATGCCCGTCGCGTCGAACACGTGGCCCGACAGCCCGCGGCCCTTGTGGCTCGCGAGATAGA
>JBGSQO010000284.1:0-6730 GCA_041738055.1 Filomicrobium sp. | reverse complement strand
GAGGTGCGCCCAGGCGCCGACTTCGGGATCGCGCGCGGCAATGCGGGAGAGGCAGGCCGCAACCAGGGCCTCGCTGGTCAGGTCGCCGCGGCGGATCGCGGCGGCTGCGGCCATTGCTGAAAGCGTTGTGAGGTCATCGGTCATGGCGTTTGATCCTGGAACCGTCACCCTTCGGGCGCCCAAGTGAAGTGCCGGGGCTCACGCCGCCCCGGGCCCCGCGCAGCCTAAGGCTGTTTGCCCTGCTCTGGGGCCACGGGCGTGCCCCGAACTCCGTATGTTGGTTCCAAGGGCTTAGCCCTTCGTGGGGGGCGAGGGGGCCGCCCAACACCGGCTCGCCGAGTGCTGGCCAACATATGTGCCCCCACTCACTTCACTTCAGTTCACTTCGCTCAACTCCCGATCACCGGCTGAAACGTCGAGTGCCAGCGGCAGGACGAGGCCGCCGGGTTGGACTGAGCCGCCAGGATCGCGCCGGAGCCGTTGGTCTCCGCCTTCTTCGGCTCGCAAACCGGCGACTTGTGGTTGTAGAGATACTCCGGCAACCCGAGCCCGATCTTGGGGAAGGTGTAGAACAGCACCATCGACAGGACGACGATATAGAGGAACGGCATCACGCCTGCGAAGATCTCGTCGATCGACACGTGTTTGGGCGCGACACCCTTCAAGTAGAACGGCGCCATCGCGACAGGTGGTGAGAGGAACGAGGTCTGCAGGTTCAACGCGACGAGCACGCCGAAGAACAAGGGATCGATGCAGAACTCGTCGAGCAGCGGCAGGAAGATCGGCAGGAAGATCACGATGATCTCGGTCCACTCCAGCGGCCAGCCGAGCACGAAGATGATCGCCTGCGTCATGATCAGGAACCAGAACGGCGTCAGGTTCAGGCCGAGGATGAACTCCTCGACGACTTTCTGGCCGCCCAGGTAGGCGAAGACCGCCGAGAACACGGCAGACCCGACGAACAGCCAGCACACCATGGCGGAGGCGCGCGCCGTCAGGAACGCGCTCTCCTTCAGCTTGGTGAGCGAGAACGTGCCGTAGGCCATGGATAGAAAGATTGCGCCGAGGGCGCCGACGGCGGCAGCTTCCTGCGGCGTCGCGATGCCCATCATGATGGCGCCCAGCACGCCAAGAATCAGGATCGACAGCGGCATGAAAGAGGTCAGCAGTTCCCAGATGACCGTCGACCAGGGAACGTTGCGCTCTTCCTTCGGCATCGGTGGGGCCAGCGAGGGGTCGAGCCACGCGCGAATGATCACGTAGGCCATGTACATGCTAGCGAGCATCAGGCCCGGCACGAAGGCGGCCGCATAGAGCTTGACGACCGAGACGCCGGCCGTCGCGCCGTACAGGATCAGCATCACCGACGGCGGGATGAGGATGCCGAGGCAGCCGCCAGCACAGACCACACCAGCAGCTAACCGCGTATCGTAGCCGTGCCGCAACATGGCCGGAAAGGCGAGCAGGCCCATCAGCGTTACGACGGCGCCGACGATGCCGGTCGCGGTTGCAAACAATGCGCACGTGGCGAGAGTGGCGACGGCAAGAGATCCCGGCAGCCAACCGGCGGCCAGCTGGATCGAGCGGAACAGCCGGTCGAGGATGTTGGCGCGCTCGATCACGTAGCCCATGAACAGGAACAGCGGGATCGAGATCAGCACATCGTTGGCCATCACCGAATAGGTGCGCTGGACGAACAGCTGGAACACGCTGTTGCCCATGGCGTAGTAGCCGAACATGACGCCGAGCGCCATCAGCGTGAACGCGATGGGAAAGCCCAGCATCAGGAAGCCGATGAACAGTACCAGCATGATGATGCCGAGTGCTGCATCGGACACGAACGGCCGCAGCACCTCTTTCAGCGAGGAGCCGGCGTCCGCGGCGGCGGGGAACAGCACGAGCGGCAGCAGAAGCAGTGTGAACAGGCCGAGCCCGATCATGCCCTTGAGCGGCGTCATCGCGATCTGCTTATTGCGCGGCATCAGGAACATCAACGGGCCTCCTCGGCCAGACGCTTGGCCTCGGCTTCCTCGAGGATGAGCTTTTCGAGCTCCTCCACGTCGTGGGAGCGAGGGGGCCATTCACCGGTTTGAATGCACTGGATACAGCGGGCGACCTCGACCATGCCCTGCAGCAGCATCAGAACGCCGACGACCGGGATGATTGCCTTGAACGGCCAGATGATCGGGCCATCCGGGCTCGCGGAGGAGTGCTCGTTCAGCAGGTAAGCGAGCCGCGCGAAATCCCAGCCCGAATAGACGAGCGCCAGGATGCCCGGAAAGAAGAACACGAAGTAGAGCACGAGATCGATCTTGGCTTGCGTGCGCTGCGACCAGTTGCGGTAGAGGAAGTCGCCGCGGACGTGGCCGTTGCGGGCCATGGCGTAGCCGCCGGCCATCATGAACAGCGTGCCATACAGCATATAGCTGACGTCGTAGGCCCAGTTGGTCGGTGCGTTGAACGCGTAGCGGGCGACCACCTCGTAACAGACGGCCAGCGTAAGCGCGAGAATGGTCCAGGAGAACAGCTGCCCGACGACCGTGTTGAGGTGATCGACGCCGTGCAGCCAGCCCTCACGCCAAATGAATCCGACGAGAGACAACACCACCAGCGCAACCGGGATGCCGAAGTAGATGAACGGCGGGGGCGCGGAGTTAGCGTGCCACAGCACAATGCCGAGCGCGCTCAAAATAGAGGCCGCCACCAGGACCTGCGGCAGATTTTTCAGCATGGAGCACCTTCGGACGCGAGACGACCACCTGCAGCAGAGCCGCCACAGGAGAGGTCTCCCGCGGCGGCCCGTTCATTGAGGCAGGTCCAGATATCAGGCTTTGCCGAAGATGTGGTCGAAAGCGATCTTGGGATCGACCTCGTAGGACTGCGAGAAGCCGACGACGCGCTTGGCCCAGGCCTTCTGGCTGTCGATCACCTTCTTGAAGAAGGGATCGGCCGACTGCGTCTCAACGACCTTGTCCCACGACGCGAGCTGCGCCTTGAGCACGCTCTCGGGCGTCTTCACGACCGTGACGCCGGCGGCCTTGATGGCCTCCATGTCCTTGGAGTAGCGGTCCATCGCCTTCCAGGCCATGTCGGCCGACGAGGCCTCGACAGCATTGGTGATGATCGACTGGACCTCCTTCGGCAGCCCGTTGAACTTGTCCTTGTTGAACAGGATCTCGAAGCTCTCGTTGGGCTGGTGGTAGGACTGGACCATGTAGAATTTGGCGACGTCGGTGAAGCCGAGCAGCTTGTCCGACGACGGGTTGTTGAACTCGGCGCCGTCGATCAGGCCCTTCTCGATGGCCGGCACGATTTCGCCGCCGGGCAGGATGGTCACGCTGGTGCCCAGACCCTTGAACATATCGGCCGACAGACCTACCGTGCGGTACTTGATGTTCTTGAGATCGTCGGGACCCTTGACCTCTTTCTTGAACCAGCCGAGCGGCTGGGTCGGCATCGGGCCGTACTGGAAGCCCTTCACGTTGAGCTTCAGGATGTCGTTGATGAGTTCGTCATAGAGCTCGCGGCCGCCGCCGTACTTGAACCAGCCGAGAACCTGGTTGGCATTCATGCCGAGAGCGGGGCCGGTGCCGAACAGCGAGAACGCCTTGTTCTTGCCGAACCAGTAGGCCGAGACGCCATGGCCGCCGTCGAGCACGCCGGTCGAGACCGCGTCCATCAGCTGGAAGGCGGGCACGACCGCGCCGGCCGGCAGCAACTCGAGTTCGAGACGGCCGCTCGCCATCTCGTTGACCTTCTTCGAGAAGTCGGCGGCGTACTCGTGGAAAATGTCCTTGGTCGGCCAGGTCGACTGGAACTTGAGCTTCACGGTCTCGGCGCGCGAGACGTTGGGCATCGCGACCGTGCCGGCAGCGACGGTGCCGGCAGCAATGGCGCTGCCCTTCAGGAACTTGCGGCGATTGACGGGCTTGTCGTCACGAGTCGCGGTCATCAGTGGTTTCCTCCTGTCCTGGGATTGTTGGGCGATCCGGCTGCGGTCTTGAAGCCGCTCGGTCTTGCCGTCGCCCTTGAGTCGGGACGTTGATTTCGTGGGGAACTCTCAAAGATTGCTGGCACGTGGATGCGCCTATAACCATTCGAGCCTGCCCATTGAGCGGCATGACTACCAAGTCACCCGTTCCGGACATCCGGCAGCGCATTCGACCAAGGGCGAAACTAGTCTGCCCGGCCGAGCAGGTAAACGGGTTTATGCGCATAGCGGATTTGACCAACGTAGGGGTATACGTGCGCCAACTCTCATGCCGCAGCGTTGTGCGCTTGACGGGCGGGAGAGCCTAAAATTATAGCTGCGTGCCTGCCTCAGTCACGTATCCTGGCTTCCATCCAACGCTCCTCGAAGGTTTCCCCCCACGATGTCCGCCAACGCTCCCCGCCAGCCGGGTCGCCACTTCCTGCAGATCCCAGGCCCGACGCCGGTGCCGGAACGCGTGCTGCAGGCGATGTCCCGCTCGATTATCGACCATCGCGGGCCGGAATTCGGGGAATTGGGGCTGCGCGTTCTGGCGGCCGTCAAGACCGTTTTCAAGACGAAGAGCCCGGTGATCCTGTTTCCGGCATCGGGCACGGGCGCGTGGGAAGCCGCCCTCGTCAATACGCTCGATCCCGGCGATCATGTGCTGATGTTCGAGACCGGCCAGTTCGCCACGCTGTGGAAGGCAATGGCCGAGAAGCTGGGCCTGGTGCCGGAGTTCATCGCCTCCGACTGGCGCATCGGAGTCGATGCCAATGCCATCGAGGCGCGGCTGCGGGCGGACACGACCCACAAGATCAAGGCTGTCTGCATCGTCCACAACGAGACCGCCACGGGCTGCCGCTCCTACGTCGAGGAGGTGCGGGCTGCCATGGACGTCTGCCGGCACCCCGCGTTGCTGATGGTCGACACCGTCTCCTCGCTGGCCAGCATGGACCTGCGCCATGACGAGTGGGGCATCGACGTCACCATCTCCGGCTCGCAGAAGGGCCTGATGATGCCCCCGGGGCTCGCCTTCACCGCGATCTCGCAGAAGGCGATCGAGGCGAGCAAGACCGCACAGTTGAAGCGGGCCTACTTCAGCTGGGCCGACATGCTGTCCAACAACGCCACCGGCTACTTCCCCTACACCCCGGCGACCGGCCTGCTCTACGGACTCGAAGAGGCCATCAAGATGCTGCACGAGGAAGGCCTCGACACCATCTTCGCCCGCCACGAGCGGCATGGCCGCATGGTCCGCGCCGCCGTCGAGGCTTGGGGCCTGGAGATCGTCTGCCGCGATCCGAAGTACTACTCGCCCGTCGTCACGACGATCTACACGCCCGAGGGACACAACGCCGACGCCTTCCGCGCTCTCGTCCTGCGCGAGTTCAACATGTCGCTCGGCACCGGCCTCAACAAGCTGGCCGGCAAGGCGTTCCGCATCGGCCACGTCGGCGATACCAACGATCTCACCATCATGGGCGCGTTGTCAGGTGTGGAGATGGGCCTCGAACTCGCCGGCATCCCGCATCGCAAGGGCGGCGTCGCCGCTGCAATGGCCACCCTGACCGGCGGCGTGGAGAAGGCGCGGGTCGCGGCAGAGTGAAACCGCGCGGAGGTGGTTGATAGTCCCGCCAGCTTCAGCAGAGCGAGGTTCTACGTTGTGGGAGGCGCGTTGAGCGCATCCAGGATGGGGCAGTCCGTGCTGTCCGAACCCGGGCAGGCGCGCTCCATGACGGTCAAGGCCGCCTCCAACCGGCGCAGGTCGGCGATCTTGGCTTTGACGCTCGCGAGATGCCGCGAAACCACGGGCTTGACCTCAGCGCACGTGGTGGCATCGCGCTCGGCCAAAGACAGCAGACTGCGGGCATCGGTCAGCGAAAAGCCGAGGTCCCGACACTGGCGTAAAAAACGCAGACGCCTCACGTCGTTCTCACAATAGAGCCTGCGGCCGCCTGAACTTCGGACGGGGGAGGGCAACAACCCCTCCCGTTCATAGTAGCGGATGGTCTCGATGTTGACCCCTGTCTGCGTCGACAGGCTGCCGATGGTGATCATTGCTGCGGCTGGGCACATTTGCGTGAACTCGCAGTTGGCACTTGCTCCTGTAGTTACTCCAGATCGTAGCGTCATGTGGCGCCCGGCGCAACGCCGGGACGGAAACTGATAACTCGAGGAGACAAATATGATCGCTCGCATCATGGTGACGATGGTCACAATCACGTCGTTTGCTGGGTCGGCATTCGCCTACTGCTGCCCGTAAGCAAGGGTGAGACCGGGGCCGCAGACCGAACTTGAGGTTCGTGGCCCCGACTTGCCTGCGATTGCTTGAGGTGTCGCGGTAGTCAAACCGAGCAATCGACTGTAGGCGGGCATGTACAGAACACTTTACGCCTTCGACGCCTACGGCACCCTGTTCGACGTCCATTCGGCGGCGGGGCGCCATGCGGCGGCGCTCGGGCCACGATGGGAACGGCTGTCGGACATTTGGCGGACGAAGCAACTCGAGTACACCTGGGTCAGGGCGGGAGCCGGGCGGCCGGTCAGCTTCTGGGCGATCACCGAGCAGAGCCTCGACTATGCGGCGGCGCTGACGGGCGGGCTTTCTGACGCGGAGCGGTCAGGGTTGCTCATGGCCTACCGCCGCCTCGACGCCTACGCGGAAGTCGCCGCCACGCTGGCATCGCTGAAGGCCGGGGGCGCGCGGCTTGCCATCCTGTCGAACGGCGACCCCGAGATGCTCGCCGAGGCCGTCAC
>JBGSQO010000131.1:0-1984 GCA_041738055.1 Filomicrobium sp. | reverse complement strand
TGTAGGGCTTCTGCTCGCCCGCCTCCGCGCCCGCCGTGGCGTCCGCGCCGCCGAACCCGCCAAGGATCACCGACACGAAACTGCGGTTCATGCCATGGCACATGATGTAGGACAGGATCGCGCCCGACGAGCCGACCAGCGCACCCGTGATGATCAGCGCGATGTTGCCGAGCGTGAAGCCGATGCCGGCGGCCGCCCAGCCCGAGTAGGAGTTCAGCATCGACACGACGACGGGCATGTCGGCGCCGCCGATCGGGATGATGATCAGGATGCCGAACAGCAGCGAGGCCGCGACCACTGCCCAGAAGTACATCTTGCCGTCGCCGAGGCCGCCCGACTGCATCAACAGGCCGATCAGCACGATGATGGCCACGAACAGGCCGCCGTTGATGACGTGGCGGGCCGGCAGGATGATCGGCTTGCCCGACATCTTGCCCGACAGCTTTGCGAACGCGATGACCGAGCCGGTAAAGGTGATGGCGCCGATCGCCACGCCGATCGCCATTTCGAGCAGGCTCGCGCCCTTGATGCCCAGTGCCGGCTTGCCCTCTTCGACCAGGATGCCGAACGCCTCCGGCGCGTAGAGCGCGGCAGCAGCCACGAACACGGCGGCCAGACCCACCAGCGAATGGAAGGCGGCGACCAGCTCCGGCATCGACGTCATCGGGATGTCGCGGGCGATCTTGGCGCCGACGAAGCCGCCGAGGCCGAGACCGCCGACGATGAGGGCCCAGGTGATCGGATCGCCGATCGCCTTCATCTGCGACAGCGTGACGACGACCGCCAGCGTCATGCCGAGCATGCCGTAGAAGTTGCCCTGGCGGGACGTCTCGGGATGCGACAGGCCGCGCAGCGTCAGGATGAACAGGACACCGGCGACGAGATAGAGCAGCGCCACGATATTGGGCGAGAGAAGTGTATCGGACATGAGCGGATCAGAGCCCCCAAAGCGTTGAGACGGCGCAGCAGGCAGAACGCCTCAGCGCTTCGGTTCCTTTTTCTTGTACATGGCGAGCATCCGGCTGGTGACGAGGAAGCCGCCGAAGATGTTCACCGAGGCCATGGCGAGCGCCAGGAACCCGAAAATCTTCGCAGCTAAGCTGCCGCCGGTCACGCCCGTGATGCCGACCGCCAGCAGGGCTCCGACGACGATCACGGAGGAGACCGCATTCGTCACCGACATCAGCGGCGTGTGCAGGGCCGGCGTCACCGACCAGACGACGTAGTAGCCGACGAAGATGGCGATCACGAACACCATGATCTGGTAGACCCAGGCGTCGACGGCCGCGCCGCCCGCCGCGAAGGCCGGGAAGGCGGAGCCCGCAAGCAGAAGCGCGGCGAGCGGGGCGAGGATGGCGTTACGTGTCATGGGTCTCTCCTCAGGCCGCGGGAACAAGGCTCGGGTGGACGATGGCGCCATCTTTGGCCACCAGCGTGCCCTTGATGATGTCGTCGTCCCAGTTGATCACAACCTTCTTCTCCTTCTTGTCGAGCATCAGGTCGATGAAGGAGAGCAGGTTCTTGGCATAGAGGCTCGAGGCGTTGACCGGCACAGTGCCGGGCAGATTGAGCGTGCCGACGATGGTGACGCCGTTGGCGGTCGTGATCCGCTGTCCCGGCTGCGTCAGCTCGCAGTTGCCGCCGCGCTCGGCCGCCAGATCGACGATCACGGCGCCGGGCTTCATGCTCTCGACCATCGCCGCCGTAATCAGGCGAGGAGCGGGGCGGCCGGGGATCAGCGCCGTAGTGATGACGATGTCCTGAGCCTTGACGTGGTTGGCGACCAGCTCGGCCTGCTTCTTCTGATACTCCGGCGACATTTGCTTGGCGTAGCCGCCGGCCGTCTGGGCTTGCTTGAACTCGTCGTCCTCGACGGCGATGAACTTGGCGCCGAGCGACTGTACCTGCTCCTTGGTGGCCGGCCGGACGTCGGTCGCCGTCACGATGCCGCCGAGACGGCGGGCGGTGGCGATCGCCTGCAGGC
>JBGSQO010000250.1:0-4421 GCA_041738055.1 Filomicrobium sp. | reverse complement strand
CAACACCCGCGTGGCTCCGCCCGTGCGCGATTTCGTCGGCCGTTGGCTCGCTCACGAGGCGGAGCGGCAGATCGCGGAAGGCTCGACCATGGACGAGGAACTCGTCTTCAAGTCCGAGCTGTGGGCCGAGATCTGGCGGCCCTACGTGCGCGAGAAGGGCGCGTTCGGGCTCGCCCCGGAGGCGCAGAGCCTGATGAAGCTGCGAGCGGACGCGGAGTCGCTGGTAGCGATTGCCTGACATGACGCGACCCGGCCCGCCACGCACACCGCGGCGGGCCGGAGCGATTCAATCTGCGAGCGTGGAGGGTGCGGGGTCCGAAGTGAAGACGGGGGGCCTTGCCCCCTCGACCCCCACAAGGGTCTTAGACCCTTGACCCGTCACCGGGAGTTTGGGGCACGCGCGTACCCCAGAGGAAGTAAACGGGGTGATCCCCCGAGCGGGGCCCGGTCCTCAGCGCTTCCGCGTATCGGCGAAGATGCCCTTGAGCGAAGCGTGCCCGTCCGCGTGCGTCAGATCGACGTGCAGCGGCGTCACCGAGATGAGCCCCTGCGCGATGGCCCACAGGTCGCAACCCTCCGGCGGGTCGGACTTGCGGCGCTCGAAGCCGAACCAGAAGTACGGCGTGCCCCAGGGATCGAGCCGCTTGTCGATGTGGAGCGAGGACTGGTCGCGGCGGCCCTGGGTCGTGATCATAATGCCGGCCACATCGTCAGGCGGCAGATCGGGATAGTTGACGTTGATCAGCACGCCATCGGGCAGCCCGGCCGCGAGCAGTCGGCGCACGAGCTTGGGCCCATGCCGGCGCGGGGTGTCCCAATGCTTCGTGCCCGCCTCGTCGAAGCCGTAGGTGAGGCTCATGGCGATCGATCGGACGCCGAGCAGCGAGCCCTCGATGGCGCCCGCGACGGTGCCGGAATAGGTGACGTCTTCGGCGAGGTTGGAGCCGTGGTTGACGCCCGACAGCACGAGGTCGGGCGGGCTCTCCAGCAGGAAGTGCCGGATGCCCATGATCACGCAATCGGTCGGCGTGCCGCGCACAGCAAAGCGCTTGTCGCCCAGCTCCCGGCAGCGCAGCGGCTCGTGGATCGTCAACGAGTGGGAGGTGCCCGACTGGTTGGTCTCGGGTGCGACGACCCAGACGTCGTCCGACAGCTCCCGCGCGATCTCCTCGAGGACGCCGAGCCCGTCCGCATTGATGCCGTCGTCGTTGGTGACGAGAATTCTCAACTGAGCCTCCGCTTGTTCCCCCCTCCCCGCTCGCGGGGAAAGGGTCGGGGTGTGGAAAGGCGGCGTACCCCGACCTCAAAGTAGGTCGCCCACTTCCCCCTCTTCCCGTCCTTCACGGGGAGAGGGTCGGCTTGAAGCCCGCCTCACCCCTTCGCGATCCGTTCCATCCCACCCATATATGGCCGCAGTACCTCCGGAACGATGACGCTACCGTCGGCCTGCTGGTAGTTTTCCAGTACGGCAACGAGCGTCCGGCCGACCGCAAGGCCGGAGCCGTTCAGCGTGTGCACGTAGCGGACGTCCTTCTCGCCGGCACGATAGCGTGCGTTCATACGGCGGGCCTGGAAATCGCCGCACGCAGAGCAGGACGAAATCTCGCGATAGGTGTTCTGGCCCGGCAGCCACGCCTCGATGTCGTAGGTCTTCTGGCTGGCAAAGCCCATGTCGCCGGTACAGAGGAGCATGGTGCGGTAGGGAATGCCGAGCCGCTGGAGCACCTTCTCGGCCGACGCCGTCATGCGCTCGTGCTCGTCGCTCGAGGTCTCCTCGGTGGTGATGGAGACGAGTTCGACCTTGGAGAACTGGTGCTGGCGGATCATGCCGCGCGTGTCGCGACCGGCCGCTCCGGCTTCCGAGCGGAAACACGGCGTCCAGGCGGTCATGCGCATGGGAAGCTGATCGGGAGACAGGATCTCCTCGCGCACGATGTTGGTCAGCGAGACCTCGGCGGTGGGGATGAGCCAGAACCCATTGGTCGTCTGGAACAGGTCCTCGGCGAACTTCGGCAGGTTGCCGGTGCCGTAGGCCGCCTGATCGCGGACCAGATAGGGCGGCACGTACTCGGTATAGCCGTTCTCGCCGGTGTGCAGGTCGAGCATGAACATGGCGATCGCCCGGTCCAGCCGCGACAGCGCGCCCTTGAGAAACACGAAGCGGGCACCCGAGACCTTCTGCGCCGTCTCGAAGTCCATGAGGCCCATGGCCTCGCCCAGCTCGAAGTGCTGCTTGGGCGCGAAATCGAACGTCCTCGGCTCGCCCCAGCGGCGAACCTCCTTGTTGTCGTGCTCGTCCTTGCCGTCGGGCACGTCGGCGCGCGGCAGGTTGGGGATGACCGACAGGGCCTCCTCCATCGCCTTGTTGAGTTGCCGCTCCTCCTCTTCGCCGGCCTGGATGAACTCCTTCAGCTGGGCGACCTCGGCCTTCAGCTTGTCGGCGGTGGCGGTATCCTTGGCCCCCATCGCCTTGCCGACTTCCTTGGAGGCGGCGTTGCGGCGGCCCTGCGCCTCCTGCAGCTTGGCGAGGTGGCGCTTGCGGGCGTCATCCATGCCGATCAGGCGTTGGGCCATCGGCTCCAGCCCACGGCGGGCGAGCCCCGTGTCGAAAGCCTCGGGGTTGTCGCGGATCCATTTGATGTCGAACACGGGCGGGCCTCGTCGGACTGCTGCATCTCAATTGAGGCAGAGCTATAGGCCGCGCGGGCGGGCCGGTCCAGACGGGGGATGCAAAGCCACAGAATGTAAGGCGTTGCTTGACACCAACTTCGCACCGCCTTATTTCGCAGTATGGCACTGCGCCAATCGGCGCCTCGCGAGGATCAGGGGCGGGAAAACCCCATGTCTCCTTGGAGTTCGCCAACAAATGATCCTCTACTTCCGCAGCAGAGCGCTGAAACGGTTCTGGGAGCGCGATGATGCTTCGAAGCTGCCTGCCGACCGCATTCGACGCCTTGCGATGATCCTCGATCGCCTGGATGCAGCCACGGCACCGGAGGACCTTGATCTCCCTGGCCTCGGGTTCCATCCCCTGACTGGAGATATGCGTGGTCGATATGCAGTGACGGTTAGTGCGAACTGGCGTGTTACGTTTGCTTTCGACGGCGAGCATGCGATCGATGTCGACTTCGAGGATTACCATTAAGCGTTAGAGTTTGGCTCTCGCGTTGTGTCGCGTTTCGCCTAGGAGCCCGAAGAGATGAATAAGCCACTGAAGCGCTCGCCGGATCGGTGCCCCACCCACCCTGGTGCGCTCCTGCGCGAGGTCGTCGTGCCGGCTGTGCCGCTGTCGAAGACGGCTATTGCGCGCGCGCTCGGCATTTCCCGGCAATCGCTTTATGACATTCTCGCCGAGAGGCAGCCGGTCACTCCGACGATGGCGGTGCGGTTGGCAGCGGTGTTCGGCACGACGGCGCAGTCTTGGCTCGATATGCAGACCGCTTACGACCTCTGGCATGCCGAACGGCAGGTCGATGTGTCGGACCTCGTATCGCTGAAGCAAGCGTCTTGAGCCCTACGCCTCGCGCCCCGCCCTAGGTCGCCGTCGCAGCCTTCTTCTCCACCCGCTTCACAGCCAGAATGGAGACCTCGTAGAGGAGGCACGTCGGTAGCGCCATGATGATCATGGAGATCGCATCCGGCGGCGTCAGGATCGCAGCCGCCACGAAGATGCCGACGATGGCATAGCGGCGCGCCGCAATCAGCCCGGCGCTGTCGACGACGCCGGAGCGGGCGAGCAGCGTCAGCACCACCGGCAGCTGGAACATGATGCCAAAGCCCATGATCAGCGTCATGATCAGGGAAAGGTACTCCGACACCTTCGGCAACAGCTCGATCGAGGCGGTCGTCGCGTCGCCAGCCTGCTCAAAGCCGATCGAGAAGCGAACCAGCAGCGGCATGGCGATGAAGTAGACAATCGCCGCCCCCAGCGAGAACAGGATCGGCGTGGCGATCAGATACGGCGTGAAGGCGGCCCGCTCGTGCTTGTAGAGCCCCGGCGCCACGAACTTATAGATCTGCACGGCGACGATCGGGAACGACAGGAACGCCGCGCCGAACATGCCGACCTTGATGTCGACGAAGAACTTCTCGAGCAGGTGCGTGAAGATCGCCTTGGCGTGCTCGGGCCCGACGACGGACACGAACGGCCACATCAGGATGTTGTAGATCTCCTTGGAGACCGAGAAGCAAAGGATGAACATCACGAAAAAGGCGGCGACCGCGTAGATCAGCCGCTGGCGCAGTTCGATCAGATGGTCGAGCAGGGGAGCCTTGGAGGCGTCGATGTCCTCCTGGCCGGGCCGCGTGGTGGTGTCGTGGGCAGCGCTCATGCCTCACTCCGACTGGTCGAGGCCGCGCCCGAACCGTTGACGTGGTGGGCGTTTGCCGTGCCGTTACCCGCCTTGACCGGCCCAGGGGAC
>JBGSQO010000213.1:0-2059 GCA_041738055.1 Filomicrobium sp. | reverse complement strand
CTGACGGTCTGCTGGACTGGGGCAGAGTTGCGGGCTCAGGCCGCGCTGCCCGACGTCGACACCGCGCTCGTGCTCGCTGTGGACGTGTCCAATTCCGTCGACGAAAAGCGCTACCGGCTGCAACTGGACGGCATCGCCAAGGCGCTGGAGGACCCCGCCGTGATCGGGGCCATCCTCAACGGGCCGCGCGGGGCTATCGTGCTGTCGATCGTCGCGTGGTCGGACCGGGCCGAGGTCGCCCTGCCCTGGATGGCCATTCGAGGCAAGGAAGATGCGCTGGCCGTGGCCGCCAAGGTCCGGGGCCTGCCGCGCTTCACCGGCGAGTTCACCTGCCTGTCGCGCGCGCTGCAATTCCTCAACGACAAGGTGCTGGCACAGATTCCGGCCAATGCGCTGAAGACGGTGGTCGATGTGTCGGGGGATGGTCGCGACAACTGCAATGCGGACACGCCGGTCGCCGCCCTGCGCGATACCATCGTCGGCTACGGCACAACGATCAACGGGCTGCCGATCCTGGAAGGCTCGGAGGCGGCGACGCTGGAGCAATACTACACCGAGAACGTCAAGGGCGGCTTCGGCTCGTTCATCCTGCCGGCGGACGGGTTCGAGGATTTCGGCCGCGCCATCCGGCAGAAGTTCATCGTCGAGATCAGCGCCGCGCCGCCCCCGCCGGGATCTCGTCGTTCACTCGCGAAAAGCCCGGTCGATGTTCTTGGCGTCCGTGAGCCCCTTCGCCTCGCCCGCGTTCCGCATCCCGATCAGCCGCGCTGAGTTGACGTCGGCGTCACTGAAATTCGCGCCCGCGACGTCGGCGTCGTTGAAGCGCGCGCCGCCCAGTTCGCTGCCCGAAAGGTCGGCGCCCGACAGATCGGCTCCCGTCAGATCGGCATACTCCATCAGGACGCGCGCCATGTTGGCGCCCTTGAAGCTGGCGCCCGTGAGGTTGGTCGACGACAGCACGCCGCGCATCAGGCCCATGGACTGGTTGGTCATGTCGGCGGACAGGTTGGCCTGAGCAAAGCTCGCCCCTCTGAGATCGGCGCGAGTCATATCGGCGGCCACGCGCGCGCCCGTCATATCGGCCTTTTGCATCTTGGCGTCGAGGAGCTGCGTCATGAACAGGCTGGCGCCCTTCAGGCTCGCGCCCGTGAGGTCCGCCTTGAGCGCCCACGCCTGATCCAGCACCACGCCGTCGAGCTTGGCGCCCTTCAGGCTGGTGCCGTTGAGGCGGGCCGATTGCAGCTTTGTGCGGGTGAGGTCCAGGCCGGAGAGATCGAGCCCGTTGAGGGCCTTGGCCGATAGGTCCAGCGTTTCGCCCGGCTTCAGGGCGGCCAGCCCCGCCTCGATCTGTGCTCGGCTCATCTCGGCCTTGGAGAAGGCGGGCGAAGACAGATCGACGTGCGCCATCATGTCCTGCGCGCGGGCCTCGACAGGATGGAGCGCGACCATCGCGGCGGAGGCGAGGAGCGCGGCACGCGTGAGTTTCGTGATCATGTCGAGTGTTCCTGGCAGGAGAGGGCGGATGTCCCGGCGCGACCACAGGCATCGCATTCGCCGATACTGATGTGCATCACACGTTTTCGCGAGCGTGCGCGGGCAACAAGTGAAGTGCGAAGGGGCTTTGCCCCCTCGACCCCCACCAAGGGCTTAGCCCTTGGAACCATCACCTGGAGTGTGGGGCACGACCGTCACCCAGGAGGAACAAACGGGGTGATCCCCCGCGCGGGGTCCGGGGCGGCGTGAGCCCCGGCTTCACTTAGCCCCGCCCAACCCGAGCGCGGCCGCCCAGTTGGCGTGAGTTATGTCTAGCGCGAGATTACCCCGTCAACAGCAGTTCCCCCCGGCCGATGCTGGCGGTGTCGCCCATGTAGCGGCGGATGGGAGCGATGATCGGCGGCGGGGCGAGGTCGCCGAGGGCGCCCTTCAGATAGCGGCCCATGATGTCGAGGATCAGCAGCCGGTGCATCCCGCAGTCGACAAATGTCGGCAGCAGGCGGGCCGCCGTAGGAGCGATCAGCGTGCCGCGCCGCAGCAGTTCGCCGGGGGCTTCGCCGAAGCC
>JBGSQO010000209.1:0-6605 GCA_041738055.1 Filomicrobium sp. | reverse complement strand
GGGGGGCTTCGGTCAGCGACCACAGCGAGGCCGAACGCGTGCCGGTGCGGCAGAAGGCGAAGATCGGCTTGGGCAGTTCGCGCATGAGGTCGGCGAAGATGCCGGCGTCGCGGTCCTCGATCTTGCCGGTGCCGACGGGCTGGTAGCGGATCTCCAGGCCGTTCGCGCGGGCGGCCTCCTCGATCTCGCGGAACAACGGCTGGTCGGGGCCTTCGCCGTCGGGGCGATGGCACACGATGGAGCGGAAGCCGGCCGCCTTGATGGCGGGAACGTCGGCGGGGGAAATCTGCGGCGAGACGGTCAGCTCGTCGGCGATCCTGTTCATCTGCATTGGCGGCGTGCTCCTGACGGCCTCATCCTGATGGCAGAGCGGCCGGCATGTGCTGCCGGCCGCTCCGGAATCTGCTCGTGTTCAGCAGACCTTTTTCTTGGAGAAGTACCAGTCGGTGTACTCGTAGCCCTGGTCCTTGCGAGCGTTGGCCTCGTCGACCGTCTTGGGCGGGGGCACGATGCAGGCCTCGCCCGGCTTCCAGGCCTCGGGCGTGGCCACACCATTGGCGTCGCTCATCTGCAGGGCCTCCAGCAGGCGGACGAACTCGTCGATCGAGCGGCCGTTGCTCATGGGGTAGTAGACCATGGCGCGCAGGATGCCCTTGGGGTCGATGAAGAACGTCGCGCGGACGGCAGACGTGTCGCTGGCGCCGGGCTGGATCATGCCATAGGCGTGGGCGACCTGCATCGACAGGTCCTCGATGATCGGGAAGTCGATCTTGACGCCGAAGTTCTGGTCGATCGAGCGGACCCAGGCGATGTGGGCAAACGTCGAGTCGATAGACAGGCCGAGCAGCTCGCAGCCGAGTTCCGTGAAGCGGGCCTGATTGCGGGCAAAGCCCATGAACTCGGTCGTGCACACCGGCGTGAAGTCGGCCGGGTGCGAGAACAGGATCAGCCACTTGCCGGCGTAGTCGGCCAGCGTGCGGCGGCCGTGGGTGGTGTTGGCGGCGAAGTAGGGAGCGGGCTGGTTCAGTCCCGGCAGGCGGTGCTGCTCGGCGGCGGGCATCGTGGGGGTGTCGGCCATGATCACTCTTTCTGGTTTGACGGGCTTTGACGTGTTCTTGGTCCGCGGATTTTTTCCGCTGGACTGCAGGTACTTGGCGAAGGGTCGCGGGTCGCAGCCCATGTTTTTCTTGTCCCTCGCCGAGGTGCAGGAAGGCTGCGCGGGGCCGGAGTGGCCCCACGCGTGCTCATGATCATCTGTGATTTGCGGAGTGGATGAGAACCGGGGTGCTCGACCCGGCCCCTGTGCCTGCCAGGCGTTACAGCCCGTTCACCGGCACCTTGAGGTAGCGCTTGCCGTCGTCGTCCGGCTCCGGCAGGTGGCCGGCGCGGATGTTGACCTGCAGCGAGGGAATGATCAGCTTGGGCATGTTGAGCGTGGCATCGCGCTGTTCGCGCATGGCCACGAACTCGTCCTCGCTCACTCCATCCTTGACGTGGATGTTGTGGGCCCGCTCCTCGGCGACGGTCGTCTCCCAGCGGATCTCGCGACCGCCCGGACCGTAGTCGTGGCACATGAACAGGCGCATCTCAGGCGGGAGCGTCTCCAGAACGCGGCGGATCGATCGGAACAGCACCCGGGCGTCGCCGCCGGGGAAGTCGGCCCGCGCCGTGCCGCCGTCGGGCATGAACAGCGTGTCTCCGGTGAAGCAGGCGTCGCCCATAACGTGTACGGTGCAGGCCGGCGTATGGCCGGGGGTGTGCATCACGAACGCCTCGAGAGAGCCGATCCGATAGCTGTCTCCGTCCTTGAACAGCCGGTCGAACTGGCTGCCGTCGCGCTGGAACTCGGTGCCTTCGTTGAAGACCTTGCCGAACACGTCCTGCACGGTCGTGATGTGCTCACCGATGCCGAGCTTGCCGCCGAGCTTGGCCTGGATATAGGGGGCAGCCGACAGGTGATCGGCGTGGGCGTGCGTCTCGATCAGCCACTCGACCTCGAGACCCTTCTCCTGAACGTAGGCGATGAGTTCGTCGGCGGCGCGATAGCTGATGCGACCGGACGCGTAGTCGAAGTCCATGACGCTGTCGATGACGGCGCACTTGGTCGAGGCGGGGTCCTTGACGACGTAGCTGATCGTCGCGGTGTCCTTGTCGTAGAAGCCCTTGACCTCGGGCTTCACGCTCATGTCGATCGGAAAGCTCATGTCATCCTCCATTGGCTCGTGATTGCGTCAGCGTTGTGCGGGCAGGTTGGCCCCACCGTCGCGCACGCTGGCGCTGCTCGATGGGGGCTCAGCGACCGCAGGTGTTGATGCCGAGCAACGAGTACGGCGGGCACCAGCCGAGGACTGCGGTCGCAAGGGGAACGACGCCGATCCAGCCCCAGTTTGCCCATGCGGCGTAAGGCGTCTGCGGCGCGTAGAACACGAAGCCGATCAGCGCCAGGCCGACGATGATGCGGAGAATGCGATCAATGGTGCCGATGTTCCGGGTCATTCCTGAGTCTCCAGATAGGGTTCACTGTGGGATTGTCTAGACCGCCCGAGTTGCGGCTGTATGTGACTATGTCACGGAGCCGCGGTTCTCGGGTGCGACAAGACAGGCAGGCCATCTGATGGCACGGCCGGGAGCTGCGCGCATTGCGATGTCCCAATGCAGTATGATGCCGTCCTGGCGATCACCGCTCGTGGGCGAGGCGGATCAGCGAGGAGCGGTCGGTCAGCGTGATCTGGCCGCGGCCCGAGGCAATCCAGCCCCGTCGCTGGAATTCACCCAGAACCCGGCTCACCACCTCACGCGCGCTGCCGAGTTCGGAGGCCAGCTGTTGCTGGGTGACGTGCAACGTCGGCTCGCCTTGTGACAGCTCGAGGAGCTTCTGGGCGAGGCGGATGTCGATGCGCGAGAAGGCGACGTCCTCGATGACTCGGAACAGTTCCGTTACGCGGATGCTGAAGGCTGTAAAGACGAAGCGCCTGAACTCGGGCGAGCGGGCGATGAGGTCGTCGAAGGTCTGCCGTGGGATTGCCACCGCCGTGATCTCGGTCTCCGCGATCGCCTCGGCCAGATAGTCCTCGTAGCCCATCAGGCAGGCCGTCGTCAGCGCGCAGCTCTCCCCGCCGGAGACGCGATACAGCACGATCTCACGGCCGCTATCAGAAACCTGCTGCACGCGCGCCGTCCCTTCGATGACGAGGATGAACGCGTCGGGGGCGTGGCCGGGCCCATAGATCCGCGTGCCGGCCGGCAGCGTGACGACGCGGCTTTCGGCAATGAGCCGGCCCCGGATATCTGCCGGCAGCAGGTCGAGGCTGCGAAAATGGCTGACCCAGTCGGGCGCGGGCTGCACGGGGATGGCGGTCCTTGTTTCGTGATGGCGAAGCGGTCGAACAGTTCGTGACCTGCGCCGGTCCGATTGTCAAAGCCGGATCGAACCGGAGGCGACGCCCTGGCAGGTCACAGGGCCTCAAGCGGAGTGCCTTTTATTTGGGCGGCTTCATCCAAGTGTCACAAATGGACTTTCGTCACGCTGCGTACGGAAAAAATGTCACAATGTTCAACCGGGTGCCGCCTGAGAAAACTCTCCGATTCCAATCGGAGCCCTGTTGGCGATACGTCCTCAGATGTTGATCTGGGTCAGTGCCGAGTTGGCAGGTTGTAACGAAATCAATAATGAAACCGATAAACTTCTTGATGTTCGAACCGCACGTGGTAAAAGTTTTGTCAACGGAAGGGGAAGGTGCGGGCTTCGGGCGAACATCGGATCAGGTCGTGTTTGTAGCATCTATGGTCGACTCTACCGAGGTTGTCCCGTGGTGCCCTGCTCGTCGTCGAGTTGAATCTCGTCTGCATTTCCCGATCGTATGAAGAGGTGTATTTTGAGTACCTCCGGCAGTTTGCGTCCGCTCCCTCGACGGGGGCGGATCGCTGAATTCGTCATATGTATCAGTCGCTTGAGGAGTTCCCATCATGGCCCGCATCGTTGGCACGTCCGGTCGCAACGTGTTCAAGGGAACTCTGCTCGATGATCTGATTCTCGGGCGAGCAGGCAACGACACGATCCTAGGCTTGTCTGGTAACGACCGAATTTTTGGTGAGGACGGTAACGACAGGCTGCTTGGTGGGGCCGGCAAGGACGACCTGCGCGGAGGCATCGGCAATGACCAGTTGTACGGTGAGGACGGCGACGACCAACTGGTCGGGGGATCAGGGCGGGACGTCTTGCTGGGCGGGACGGGCGCCGATCGCTTGATTGGTGAATCGGATAACGACCGGCTGCTCGGTGGAGCGGGCAACGATTTCCTCTCCGCGGGAAGCGGATCGGACCAGCTATACGGCGAAGCCGGCAACGATCAGCTTTACGGTGGCACGGGAAATGACTTCCTGTCGGGCGGCACTGGAACTGACGTGCTTCGTGGCGACGCGGGACAAGACCGTCTCTTCGGTGGCGAGGGCACGGATACTTTGTCCGGAGGGGCCGACGCCGACTCGCTGTTCGGCGACGGTGGCAATGACGTCCTGATTGGCGGTGGAGGCGCCGATACCCTGACGGGTGGTGCTGGCTTCGATACCGCAGTCTTCAGCGGCAACAGCGCCGACTACGACATCACAGTCAGCGGCACGAGCTTTATCGTCACGCACGCCCGCGGGTCGATGCTCGATGGTGCCGATACGGTCGGCGCGGATGTCGAGGCTCTGCAATTCGCCGATCTCGTCATTAACTTGTCGGCCAACAATGCGCCGATTGCCGTCAATGACGTCGGCGCGCTCAATCTCGGCGTCTCGCCGACGTTGACGGGTCTGAACGTTCTCGGCAACGACAGTGATATCGAGGCGTCTCTCGCTTTGCAGACGCTGGCGGTCACGAGCCTTGCTGGAACGAGTGTCGCGACGACCGGCACGACGGTCGTCACCCTGCCCAGCGGTGCGATCGTTACCGTCGCTGCCGATGGCAGCTACGAGTACGACCCGAACGGGGCTTTCGATTCCCTTGCGACCGGCGAATTGGGCGTCGAGACCTTCAGCTATACCATCACCGACAGTGGCTCGCCGCCGCTGTCCTCGACGGCGACCGTGACGCTGACGATCACGGGCACCAACGACGGGCCGGTCATTGCTGCTGAAATCGCGACCGGTGACGAGGACACGGTCCTGTTCGGTCTCATCGACGCAACCGATGTCGATGGCGATGCTCTGTCCTACACGCTTGTCGGCGCCAATGGCGGCGCTGTGAACGGCACCGTCGTGGTCAACTCCGACGGCACGTATCGCTACACCCCGGATGCGAACTTCAACGGCAGCGACAGCTTCACGGTCGAGGTTTCGGACGGGACCGCCACGACGTCTGTCGTCGTCGCCGTGACCGTCGATCCGGTGAACGATGCTCCCACGATCTCAGATGCCAGCGGCAGCGTCGCCGAGACCATCGATGACGTCACGGCTATCGCGACCGTAAGCGGCGCGGACGTCGATCTTCTCGACGCGGGCTCGACGGAGAGCCTGACCTATTCGATCTCGAACGATCCCTCGGGCTTGTTCGAGATCCATTCGGCTACGGGTCAGGTCTCGCTGCTTCCGGGTGCCTCGCTCGACTTCGAGACGGCAACCCAGCACATCATCGAGGTCACCGTCACGGACAGCATGGGTGCGACGGCGACAGCGAATGTCGTCGTGACCGTCACCAACGTCAACGATGCGCCGGTCGTGGAGGCGCTGCCGAACGGGGCGGCTAGCGAGGATGGCCCGGCGGTCGCGATCAATCTGCTGGCGGGCGCCACCGATGCCGATGGCGACAGCCTGTCGGTCTCTGGCCTGACGCAAACTGCGGGCCGCGCGGCGACGTTCTCGCAGGTGAACGGCGTGCTCACGCTGCAGACCAGCGGCTTCGATACGCTCGGCGCTGGCCAGACCGAGAACGTGACGTTCACCTTCGACGTGATCGACGGCAACGGCGGTGTCACGCCCCAGACGGTGACCATCACGGTGACCGGCACCAACGACGCGCCTGAGATCGCAGCGACCCTTACCGGTGCGGCCAATGAGGGCGGGGCGACGACGGCGTTCGACCTGCTGGTGGGGGCGACCGATGTCGACCTGCCGGCGGATACGCTGACCGCGACGAACCTGGCGCAGGTGTCGGGTCCGACGGTGACGGCGAGCATCGTCGGCAATGCGCTGGCCATTGACATGACGCAGACCGCCTTCGAGGGTCTGGCGGCGGGCGAGACGGTGGACATCGCGTTCACCTACGACATCGCGGACGGCCAGGGCGGCAGCGACAGCAACGCCATTGTCGTCACCGTGACGGGCACCAACGATGCGCCGACGGGTGCGGCGGCCATCACCAGCACGGGCAGCGAGAATGGCCCGTCCGTGGTCGTCGACCTGCTACAGGGCGTGACGGACGCCGACACCAGCGACACGCTGACGATCACCGGCCTTGCGACGACCAGCGGGCGGACTCTGTCCTTCTCCCAGACGGACGGCGCGCTGACGCTGGACATGACGGGCTTCGAGGACCTGGCCGACGGCGCCACCGAGGACGTGGTGTTCACCTACTCGGTGGATGACGGCAACAGCGGGTTGCTGGCGCGCACGCTCACCGTCAC
>JBGSQO010000157.1:0-4177 GCA_041738055.1 Filomicrobium sp. | reverse complement strand
AGCGTCGGCCAGAAGGCGCTGTGGGCAAACCACATCTCGGTGGGAAAGCCGAACACCAGGGGCAGCAGTCCGGCCGTCGACAGGCAGGCGAGCGTGAAGATCCCGCGTCCAGGCGAGCCGTCGGCCGCCCACGTCAAACCGAGGCCGGCGAGCGGGGCGGCATAGAACAACAGGCCGTAGAGGGTGAGGCCGCCCACCACGTCTCCGGTCAGCCCGATGTAGGCCTCCGACGGCAGATGCGCCAGCACATAGACCACGAGCCGGACGGGGATGTTGTGCCAGTGGTAGGCCCAGGACTCCTGGACCGCGATGGCATAGCTGAACAGCGAGCCGTCGCCGAACAGCTGCACCTGATTGAGCGGACCGACCGTGACGTACAACAGGGCGGCCAGAAGCCCGGCAGCCCTCACGAACAGGACGAGCCGATCCGATGTGAGCCCGGCGCGGCTGCGGCTCGGGTTGTCGACGGCTTGCACTTCGATCTGCACGGGCGATCCGATATCACGTTGGAGGTCGTCGCGAAGCCGGATCGCCTCGATCCACTGGGCTCAATCCCGGCGCGGCGGCAGCCCCGGCAGCATGCGTCGTAGCGTGTCGTCGCCACGGATGACGTGGTGATAAAGCGCCGCACCCACGTGCATCGCGATCAGCGCGATCAGTGCGAACGCCGCGTAGGCATGCAGCAGGAACACGCCGACCGACTGCTCTCGATTGGGCACGGCGAGACCTGGAACCTCGAGTCCACCACCGAACAGCACGACTGCGGGATAGAGCGAAATGCCGAGCCAGCCGAGCAGCGGCACCGCAAGCAAGAGCCCGTAGATCCAGCCGTGGACCATGTGGGACGTCTCCTTCTGCCACGGCTCCAGCGTCGGCTCGTCCGGGGGCGCGCCGTTGAGCAGCCGGTACCCGATGCGGAGCGCGACGAGCCCGATGAGCACGATGCCCATCAGCTTGTGGCCGTCGTAGAGCTTCAGCGTCGAGGAGATGGTATGCAGCAGGCTGCCTTCCGGCCCGGTATTGACCATGATCAGACCGGCCGTGATCTGCAGGATCACCAGCACGGCCATCAGCCAGTGGAAGAAGCGGGCGGTGGGGGTGTAGGGCGTCAATCCGGGGACCATCGTCTTGGGCACGGGCAGGCTCCTGACTGGCTTGTGGTTGGACTGCGACCAAATCGCACACGTTGGCGGCGTAACTCAAGATGGGCCTGCCGCATCCCTCGAGGCAAGTGCGGAGATCGGCCCCCGAGACCGGCGCGAGCGCCCCGCCAGTTCCTGTTACAGCACGTAGCGCGAGAGGTCCGCGTTGCGGGCAAGATCGCCAACTCGACCTCGAACATAGTCGGCGTCGATGACGGCTGTTTGCCCGCTGTTCTCGGAGGCGTCGAAGGAAATCTCGTCGAGGACGCGCTCCATGATCGTCTGCAACCGCCGCGCGCCGATGTTCTCCACACTCGAGTTGACCTCGACCGCGACGTCGGCCAGCGCATCGATGGCATCGTCGGTGAAGGACAGAGTGAGGCCCTCGGTCGCCATCAGGGCAATGTACTGCTTGATGAGGGAGGCCTCTGGCTCGGTCAGGATGCGGCGCAGGTCCTCGCGCGACAATGCCTGCAACTCGACACGGATCGGCAGGCGGCCCTGCAGCTCCGGCAGCAGGTCAGAGGGCTTGGCGACGTGGAAGGCGCCCGAGGCGATGAACAAGATGTGGTCGGTCTTCACCGGCCCGTACTTGGTGGCAACCGTCGTGCCTTCGATCAGCGGCAGCAGATCGCGTTGCACGCCCTCGCGGCTGACGTCGGCGCCGCCCTTGAGGCCATCGCCGCGCGAGCAGATCTTGTCGATCTCGTCGAGGAACACGATGCCGTTGTTCTCGACGGCGGTGATCGCCTCCGTCGTGATCAGGTCCTGGTCGATCAGCTTGTCGCTCTCCTCGCTGACCAGGATGTCGTGGCTGGCCAGGACGCTCACGCGGCGCTTCTTGGTGCGGCCACCGAAGGCCTTGCCCAGCACATCGCCGAGGTTAATGGCACCGAACGACCCACCCGGCTGGCCCGGCATCTCGAACATCGGCAGGCCGCCGGACGTATCGGCCACCTCGATCTCGATCTCCTTGTCGTTGAGTTCTCCAGACCGCAGCTTGCGGCGGAAGCTGTCGCGGGTACCCGGCTGGGCGGTCGGCCCGACCAGGGCATCGAGCACGCGATCCTCGGCGGCCTTCTCGGCCTGGGTGCGCACCTCGCGGCGCTTCGTGTCGCGCATTAGTCCGCGGCCGACCTCGACCAGATCGCGGATGATACTCTCGACGTCGCGGCCGACGTAGCCGACTTCGGTAAACTTGGTCGCTTCCACCTTCAGGAACGGAGCGCCCGCCAGCCGCGCCAAGCGTCGCGAGATCTCCGTCTTGCCGACCCCCGTCGGGCCGATCATCAGGATGTTCTTGGGCAGCACTTCGTCCTTGAGATCGGGCCCCAGCTGCTGGCGACGCCAACGGTTGCGAAGCGCGATGGCGACGGCGCGCTTGGCGTCGGTCTGGCCGACGATATAGCGGTCGAGTTCGGAGACGATCTCGCGGGGGGAGAAGTTGGTCATGGTGGTATGGTTCAGCTCCAGAGCGCAGGCAGCATCAAGCGACCAGCTTGAGACCAACGATCGACCCGATCAAGACCATGAGCAGAAGAACGCGCAGGCCGCTGGCTGGCTCGCCGTAGAGGGTGAGACCGATCAGGGCGGTGCCGGCGGCTCCGATCCCCGTCCAGATGGCATATGCGGTGCCCAGTGGTATGGCGTTATCGCCGATGATCGCCTTGCTCAGGCAATAGAAGCTGACGACACCGACCGCGAAGAAGGCAAGCGTAGGCCCGACGCGGGTCAGCCCCTCCGTGTAGCGGAACAAGGTGGTCGCCACGATCTCGAACAGACCGGCAATCAACAGATAAGCCCAACTCATCGACAAGACAGCAATCCATTTCTTAGTTTACGGCTCTAATCTCCCTCTCCCCGTCCTTCACGGGGAGAGGGTCGGGGTGAGCGGCAGCCTCAAACGCTGCGGCCTGTTCCTGCCCCTCACGAGTCCTTGTCTGCCCCTCACCCTAGCCCTCTCCCCATTACAAGTGCAGGGCAATGGGGAGAGTGGACCGGTCGGCGTCTTTAGGGCGGGGTGCGATCCGCCAAAAAATCATCAACTCCGGTAGTCGGCGTTGATCGAGACGTAGCCGTGGGTGAGGTCGCAGGTCCACACCGTCGCCGAGGCCTCGCCCACGCCGACCGCAACACGGATCTCGATCTCGGCGTTCGTCATGTAGGTGGCGACCGTCGCCTCATCGTACTCCGCCGCGCGCTCGCCGTCGCGGGCGACGCAATGGGGGCCGAACCAGATGGCGAGGCGGTCGCGGTCGGCGGCCTCTCCCGATTTGCCGACGGCCATGACGACGCGCCCCCAGTTGGGGTCCTGGCCGGCAATGGCCGTCTTCAGGATCGGCGAGTTGGCGCAGGAGAGCGCGATGCGGCGGGCGGCAGACCAGTTCTCGGCGCCCTCGACGATGAAGGTGACGAACTTGGTCAGGCCCTCGCCGTCCTTGGCGACCTGGATGGCGAGATCGCGCATCAGGTCCTCCAGTGCGGAGGCGAAGGCGAGCGCGGCGTCGCTGTCGGCGTCCGAAATGGGGGCCTGACCGCGGGTGGCCGCCTTGCCGGTGGCGAACGCGATCAGCGTGTCGGAGGTGGAGGTGTCGCCGTCGACGGTCATGCAGTTGAACGTGCGGTCGGCCGACGCCGCGACCATGGCCTGCAGGACGGCCTTCTCGATGGCGGCATCCGTGAAGATGAAGCACAACATGGTGGCCATGTCGGGGGCGATCATTCCGGCGCCCTTGCAGAAGCCGGCGAGCGTGACCGTCGCACCGGGCAGCGCCACCTGGCGGACGGCGAGCTTGGGATAGGTGTCGGTGGTCATGATCGCCCGCGCGGCCGCCTCGAAGGCGTCCGGGGAAGCCGAGCGGGCGAGGCCGTCGAGCAGGTGGGCGAATTTTCCAGCGTCCATCGGCTCGCCGATGACCCCCGTCGAGGCGAGGTACACGCCCGCCGGTCCGCAGTCGACGGCGTGGGATGCAGCCTTCGCGGTGATCTCGACCGCCTCGCGCCCCTTCTTGCCCGTGAACGCGTTGGCGTTGCCG
>JBGSQO010000156.1:0-1707 GCA_041738055.1 Filomicrobium sp. | reverse complement strand
CGGCACCACCGGTCCGAGCGCGACAACAGCCTACCCGGCCACCAGCACCGCCTCGACCTCGCGCGCCCTGGCGACGACGAGCGAGGAGGAGGACTTCGACTACGAGCCGCAAAGGCCGCGCAGAGGCTGGCTGAAAGCTCTCGTGATCGTTCTGCTGCTCGCCGCCGTGATCGGCGGCGGCGGCTGGTTCGTCATGCAGTACAAGGCGCCGCTGCTCGAGTTGCTCGGCGGCTCAGCCAATCCCAAGGACGGGGTGCCGGTCGTCAAGGCCGAGCGCGACCCGGTCAAGTCGTCTCAGGTCCAGACCGCCGCCACCGCCCCCGTGAGCCCGCCCAAGGATCCCTCGATGGTGGCGGCGCCGGCGCAACGGCCACCCGATCCGGTGGCTCTCGACATGGCCTTGCAGCGCCGTCCGCTTTGGGCGTTCATGAAAAGCCGCTTTCCCGATTGGTACGGAGACCGCGTCAAGGAGGCCGCCGTGATGGTCGCCGCGGAGCGTCCGCCGCGCGAGGTTACGAAGCATTTGGTCGATGCGCTGGTCGACTATCGCCGCAAGAACGCCGATCTCGCGCTCAAGGCCCCCACGGGACGTCACAAGGCCATTGCCAATGCCTTTCTCGAGAACCTGCAAAGCCTGTCGGCGCGCGGTCCCGAGGTCTGCTACGCCTTCATCAGCCAGGGCGAGTCCAGCCCCGTGGTCGTGGACCTGATGTCCACACCCGATTCGTCGCCGTCCGTGGAGAAGCACGCCATCGCCATCTTCGAGGCCGTCGCCGAGGGCAAGGCTCAGCCCGTAGCGCACGACCGGCCGAAGAAGGAGGATTACGACGTTCTGGCGAGCCAGCTCGGCAAGCTCGGCTGGAGCCAGGCGGACCTGCAGATGTTCGCCGACCCCAAGGCGCTCTCGGCGGCGACGCCGTCGCGCGTCTGCCAGATGGTTCGCGACTGGTTCAAGGCGCACGTCGAGATCACCGATGCGGCCGTGCAGGAACGCCTGCTGTTCGAGACGCTGCGCCCAGTTGTCGGCGGCTAAGTCGTGAGCGCTCTTGTCGAAGCCGTCCTCAAGGTTGTCGTCACCAGCGCACTCGTCGTCGCGATTGCGGAGCTGGCCAAGCGAAGCACGTTGTTCGGCGCCCTTCTGGCATCGTTGCCGCTTACGTCCGTGCTCGCGTTCATCTGGATATGGTACGACACGGGGGATACCGAGAAGGTCGCTCGTCTCGCGACCTCTATCTTCTGGCTGGTTCTGCCATCCCTGGTGCTTTTCCTGGTCCTGCCCGCTCTGCTACGGACTGGCGTTCCGTTCTGGCCCAGCCTCGCGTCCGCATCCGTTGCGACCGCAGTTGCGTACTTTGCGATGCTGAAGCTTCTCGCCCTATTCGAGATCTCCACCTGACCTTGCGGCAAGCACGTGACGCGGACGAGCACCTGTGCGAATAGCCCGGTGAGCGCCCCACCGGGACGCTTCGCGCCGATGAACCCCGTGTGATACCCACCCATGCTCCACATCAACGAACTCGTCTACCGCATCGAGGGGCGTCCGATACTCGACAGCGCGACCGTCGCGGTTCCGGCCGGGCACAAGGTCGGCCTGATCGGCCGCAACGGCGCCGGCAAGACGACGCTGCTGCGGCTCATCACCCGCGAGGTGCACCCCGACGCAGGCAACATCGGCCTGCCGCGCAACTATCGAATCGGCTACGTGGC
>JBGSQO010000152.1:0-3603 GCA_041738055.1 Filomicrobium sp. | reverse complement strand
GGCCCGCGCCCAGCCAACGCCGACCATTGCCGCAAGCGCTCGCACCATCGTGCCGCCCTGTCCTCGCCCGCCGACCATCCCATGCTCCCGTGCCGACCATCGCCCTTGCGCCGCGTAGGGTCGGCTTATTCGGCCAAGGTGGCAACCGGGGTCGATGGCGCCGACTCCGCCGTCCTTGAATTGGTCGGCAGGGGGGCGGCCGGCTTCGCCTCGCGGTTGCTGCTTATGGTGTTCGCCCTCTGACCAGAGCAGATTGCTTCACCTCGGCGGTCGCCGCCACCCGGCTCGGCTGGAAGCTGCAAACGGGATCGACTGGCTCAGCGTCGTTGTGGGGCAGGGTGGTCGCCACTTGCGCCCTCTCGCCGAGCCCCTTGAGCAAAACGTCCGCGACCGCGAGGGGGTAGGGGGAGGTTGTAAGAATTGGTAGTGATTGGGTATTGTCGGCAACCGCCGCCGCTTGGTCGTGCGTCTGCTGCCGCTTGGTCACGCGAGGCTTGCCGGTTGTTCCGGGGGACGTGTCGCCTGTACCCGACACGCCCGAACTAGACCAACCGGCAACTTTCGCCGACATGGGACAGTCGAGGATGCGTCAGGGCGCATGGCGCTACAGGGGCTGGTGGCGGATGGGGTGGGATTCGAACCCACGGTGGGCGTGAACCCACGGCGGTTTTCAAGACCGCTGCCTTAAACCACTCGGCCACCCATCCTGGACGTCACCGGCTCTCGTAAACCGAGGTCGGCCCCTCGTCGCATCGCACAGCAGAGCGAGCAACTGACGGCCTGGACCGTTGCCGTCGACGCAGGGACCTCTGTCTAGCGAGCCCCGGCCCTGGGCTCAAGCGGCGAAGTCGCTCGTGTGATGACCGAGAAGTCCTCTGCATACTCTTCAGCGAGGTCGAGAGGCGGACGTCTCGGTCTGAATCACACGAGATGATTGATGTTGCTCGTGTCGTCCAGATCGCGAAATTCGCTACGAGCGCGCTGCAGTACGAGGCGAATTTCGCGATCACGACACGAGATATCCCTGCAATAAGCAAATGTTGTTCAATGACGGTTCGGGTTGATCCAGGCCAGCCGACCATGCTTATTGCCACGGCGCTGCCGGGATCCGGGAGGTTCGGGCGGCGGCCAGTTCGGGGGAACGCAGTGACGCCTCATCTTCGCCACCGCAGGATCGCTACCGCCATGGCCTGTTCGCTCGTCATCGTCGTGACGGGCTGTGCGCCAGCAACTCAAGAGCACGCCGCCATGCAGGCATCATCTTGGGCGACTGCGATTGCGCCTGGCGCGGATGCCCTCCATGCGCCGCCGCAACCCTCGCTCGGGTTTGCCTCGGTCACGAGTGCCCGCCCGGCCTATCGGCCGCTCGACCCGCTGCGCAAGGGCGGCGGCTACCACAAGATCGGCAAGCCCTATGAGATCGCGGGCACGATGTATCACCCGCGGCACGACCCGCATTACGAGGAGATGGGGACGGCCTCCTGGTACGGCGATGCCTTCCACGCCCAGACGACGGCCAACGGCGAAGTCTACGACATGGACGCGCTGACGGCGGCTCATCGCACCTTGCCGCTGCCCTCGCTGGTGATGGTGACCAACTTGGCGAACGGCAAATCTCTGCTGGTTCGCGTCAACGATCGCGGACCGTTCAAGAAGGGGAGAATTATCGACCTGTCGCGGCGGGTGGCTGAAATCCTCGGCTTCAAGCATCTCGGCACCGCTGAGGTGCGCGTCAAGTACGTCGGTCCCGCCCCGCTCGATGGCGATGATTCGCGGGAGCGGGCGCAACTGGCCAGCCATCCCCGGTGATCGCGCGAGTTGTTCCCGTCGAACCGTCCCGCCAGCGTTGACCCGGCCGCCAGAATACCGATAGTGACGGCGTACGATCCGGAAACCAGCAAGCGTTCAGGAGCGGGGCCTGTCCATGATGCAAGCGTGGAGCACTTCGACGTCGGGCCGCGCCATCGCAAGCCTGCTGCTGATCCTCGCGGTTGCTCTGTGGCTGCCAAACGAAGCGCGCGCCCAGAAGCCCGTCGGCTACAAGACACCCGCCCAGGCCGCCATTCTCGTCGATCATGAGACCGGCGCCATTCTCTTCCAGCACAACGCCGATGTGCTGCGCCAGCCTGCCAGCATGAGCAAGCTCATGACGCTGGCCGTCGTCTTCAAGGCCTTGAAAGAGGGCCGTCTGCGCCTCGAGGACGAGGTGCTGTGCAGCGAGGACGCCTGGCGGCGGGGTGGCGCGCCATCCCGCACGTCGGCAATGTTCATCCCCATCAATACCAAGGTGACGGTCGCCGAGATCATTCGCGGGATCATCGTGCAGTCGGGCAACGATGCCGCCATCGCCATCGCCGAGCACATGGCAGGCTCCGAGCCCGCGTTCACACGCCTGATGGAGCAGGAGGCCCGCCGCATCGGTTTGGCCAAGGCGACGTTCGGCAACGCGACGGGCTTGCCACATCCCCAGCAGCAGATGACCGCACGAGAGTTGGCGGATCTGGCACGGTTCCTGATCGCGGAATACCCCGACCTCTACCCCCTCTTCGGCGAGAAGGAATTCAAGTTCCGCAAGCACCTGTTCCGCAATCGCAATCCGGCTGTCTCCGCGGAAGTGGCCGGGGACGGCCTCAAGACGGGGTTCACGGAGGAGGCCGGCTATGGCGTGGTCGGCTCGGTCTTGAAGGACGGTCGGCGGCTTATCGTCGTACTGATGGGGCTGGAAACGTCGATCGTTCGCAACGATGAGGTGAAGAAGATTCTCGACTGGGGCTTCAAGGGGTTTGCGCCCTACAAGCTGATGAACGCCGGCCATGTCGTCGGACGCGCCCGAGTCTGGGGCGGCGATCAGCTCTACGTTCCGCTGACCGGCGGCGACAAGGACGTCACCGTGCTGCTGTCGCGCCTGCCTGCCCGCCAGAAGGTCACGCTCGAGATTGTCTACAACGGCCCCTTGAAAGCGCCCATCGCCAAGGGGCAGCGCGTGGCGACCTTGAGGGCGCGCGGCGGGATCAATAATACCGTCAACGAGTTGCCGCTGTTTGCTGCCGAGCCGGTCGAGGAGGGCTCGATCATCCGCAAGGGGCTCGATTCCATGGCCATGTTCGCCTTCCGCTGGGTCGCAGACCAGGCCTCGGGCCTTATCGAGAAGCTGTGAGCAAGTCGGAGTCAGGTCGGTTCGTCACGCTGGAGGGCGGCGACGGCTCGGGTAAGTCCACCCAGGCCCGGCGTCTGGCCGAGAGACTGCGCGCGATCGGCCGCGAGGTCGTCCTGACCCGCGAGCCGGGAGGCTCACCGCTGGCCGAGACCATCCGTGACACGATCCTGGCCGAGCGGCCGGCAGCACCCGAGGCGGAATTGCTGTTGTTTGCGGCTGCCCGCGCCGATCATATCGCCCACACCATCCGCCCAGCGCTCGACCGTGGCGCCATCGTCATCTGCGACCGCTTCCTGGATTCGACCCAGGTGTATCAGGGCCTGCTGGCCGGTCTCGACCAGCGGCTGATCGACTGCCTGACGAGCTACACCGTCGGCGCCACGCGTCCAGACCTTACCCTCGTCCTCGATATCGATGTCGCGGACGCCCGGCAGCGGGCCGACGCG
>JBGSQO010000101.1:0-2472 GCA_041738055.1 Filomicrobium sp. | reverse complement strand
GGCGGCGGGCGGCATCCTCGGGAATGCCGACGCCTGTGAGCACCATCTCGCCCAATTGCAGGCTCGCCTCCGTCGTCTCCAGTACGACGTGGCTCGCCCCATGCGCGATGAGGGCGCGGGCGCGGCGGGCATCGTGGGCGCGGGCATAGATCGGCAGCTGCGGCCAATGTCGGCGGGCAGCCTCGACGACTCGCTCGGTCGTCAGCGGGCTGTTCATGGTGACGACGAGGGCCGCAGCACGCCCGGCGCCCAGTCGTTCCAGCAGCTGGACTTGGCTGGCATCGCCGTAGAAAACGCAGGCCCCCCGCTGCCGGAAGCTCGCCACGTGCGAGGGATCGCTGTCGATACCGACATGGGCGATCTGCTGCGCTTCGAGCAGCGAGCCGAGCAACTGGCCGACGCGACCATAGCCGACGACGATGACATGGCCGGAGATATCGCCGGCAACACCCTCGGCTGGCTGTCCGTTGCCTGCGACCGCGGCCTCGATGGCACCGGCCCAGCGCCGCGCGAGGCTGGCCAGGAAGGGCGTCGCGACCATCGTAAGGCCAGTCACCAGCCCCATGAACTGCGCTGTCACTGCCGGCATCAGGCCGAGCGAGGTGGCCAGCGCAATTACGATGAAGGCGAACTCACCGCCCTGGCCCAGAAGCAGAGCGGCCTCGGTCGAGACCGCGCGCGGCTCACCGAACAGCCGCGCCAGTCCATAGACAATCGCACCTTTGACCACGAACAGACCGACAACCGAGGCCAGAATCCAGACCGGCTCTCGCGTGATCGTGGCCAGATCGAGCCCCATGCCGACCGAGACGAAGAACAACCCCAGCAGCAAGCCTTTGAACGGCTCGATATCGACCTCGATCTGGTGGCGGTACTCGGTTTCTGAGAACAGGAGGCCGGCCAGGAACGCACCGAGCGCCATGGACGTGCCGATACCCTGCGTCGCTGCCGCCGTGCCTATGATGACGAGCAGGACGAGAGCCAGGAACATCTCGCGGCTGGCCGCTCCTCCGACGAAGCGGAACAGCGGCCGGATGACGAGCCGGCCGATCACAAGGATCACCCCGACCGCAGCAGCGGCGAGCGCCATGGCCGAGGCGAAGGCCACCAGCGGCGAGCCTTCTGCCCGGGTCGCCAGCCCGCCGACCAGCAGCAGGATCGGCAGCACGGCGAGGTCCTGGAGCAACAGGATGGCGAAGGCGGTCTGACCCGCCGCGGTGCCCAATCGCCGGTTCTCCAAGAGCAACTGCATCACGATGGCCGTCGAGGACAGCGCGAACGCTGCTCCCAGCACAATGGCTGCCGGAAGCGGATTACCGAACGCCGATGCGATCCCCGCTATGACGACTGCAGTCAGCAGCACTTGCGCACTGCCGAGCCCGAACACAAGCCGCCGCATGGCCCACAGCCGTTCCAGCGAGAGTTCCAGACCAATCATGAACAGCAAGAATACGACGCCGAGTTCGGCGAGGGCCTGCACGCCGGCGAGATCGGAGATGACGACGTGGGCGAGCCAGGGGGCGCTGTCGCCGAGGCGGGCAAGGCCATAGGGACCAATCAACAGCCCCACACCAAGAAAGCCCAGAACGGGGCTCACACCCAGCCGCGCGACGAGTGGCACCACCAGCCCCGCCGCCGCCAAAAAGACCATCACCTCTCTGAGATCCAGCGACTCGCTGTGCACCCGCACGTCCCCCGTCTACCGCACGCCCGGAGATTTCCGCGGGCCGGGCGCAGAGGCCAGTCGCGCATCGGCCTCCTACAGAATTATGGACCAAACAGTGCACTCCGCTCGAGTCGGTTGACGACCTCGATCAGGCTCGCGCGCATCTCGGCGATCTCGGTGTCGCTCATGGCAAGGCGGCAGACGACGTGACGGCGGGCGGCTCCGGCGCCTGCTCGCAAGGCGCGGCCGGCCTCGGTCAGGTGGACGAGGACGTGGCGCTCGTCGGCCTCACCTCGGGTGCGGGTGAGGACCTCCATGGCCTCGAGCCGCTTCAGGAGCGGGGTCAACGTGCCGCTATCGAGAAGCAGCCGGCTGCCGATCTCGGTGACGGTGAGCCCATCCTCCTCCCACAGCACGACGAGCACGAGATATTGCGGATAGGTGAGGCCCATCGGCCCGAGCCGCTCGCGATAGGTGCGGGAGATGGCGCGGGCGGCCGCGTGCAGCGCGAAACAGAGCTGGTTGTCGAGATGCAGCAGCGCATCGTCTGTCGTCGTGCCCTCGACGTGGGTGTCCGCTGTGCTCACCGCACTCACTCCCCCGATTGCCTGCTCGAAGAGGTTATGACTTCACTGAATAGCAGACGAAGCTACGTGTTTCCACTTGGCTGCCGCCGATCTCCCATGGCATTCGCAGGCCGCAAGCGGCTCGTCACGCTGCCGTGCGCTCGTCGCACCGCAGTGGCGCGCAACCCACTGCCGGACTTAAGCCGAAGCGGCAGGAGCGGCGGCCGCCTTGGTCGCCGC
>JBGSQO010000074.1:0-2846 GCA_041738055.1 Filomicrobium sp. | reverse complement strand
GGCAGCGGCGGCAGGGGCAGCGACGGCGATACGCCGGACCCCGGCGACGGAAGGGCTGGCCTGCATGTCAGTGCAGCGCCCGCGATCCGGGAGCCCAGGTCTGGCCCTCCTGCTCCAGCGCGCCGAGAGCCGGGTAGGGCTGATAGCCTTCGACGGTGCGCACCAGCATGGCCTCGATCGCCGCGTGGTCGCGCCGCTTCATGGCATCGCTCAGGCCGTCCAGCTCCAGCCACAGCTCTTCCGAAGTCAGGAACGGCTCGCCCGAGCGCAGGATGCGCGGATGCTCGGTGCCCATGGTGTCGACGCCGATCAGCAGCTCCTCGAACAGCTTTTCTCCCGGGCGCAGGCCGGTATAGACGACCTCCAGGTCGCCGCCCGGATTATCGCCATCGCGCACGTCGAGGCCGGCCAGCCGGATCATCAGGCGGGCGAGATCGTCGATCTTCACCGGCTCGCCCATGTCGAGAACGAACACCTCGCCGCCCGAGGCCATGGCTCCGGCCTGGATCACGAGTTCGGCCGCCTCTGGAATCGACATGAAGTAGCGGATGATCTCAGGGTGCGTGACGGTCACCGGGCCGCCGGAGGCGATCTGCTGGCGGAAGCGGCGGACGACCGAGCCGGAGCTGTCCAGCACGTTGCCGAAGCGGACCATGGTGAACACCGTACCGATGTCGCCCTCCGCAGCGTGCGCCTGCAACACCAGCTCGGCCAGCCGCTTGGTGGCGCCCATGACGTTGGTGGGACGCACGGCCTTGTCGGTCGAGATCAGCACGAAGCGCTCGACGCCGAGGTCGCGGGCTGCCTCCGCGATCACCGCGCAGCCGAAGGTGTTGTTCAAGAGCCCGACGACGGGGTTGGCCTCGACGATGGGGACGTGTTTGTAGGCGGCGGCGTGATAGATCGTCTCGATGCCGTGGGTCTTGAGGCAATCCCGCACCAAGCCGTCGTCGAGGACGGAGCCGAGCACGGAGACCACCTGCGGCCGCGCCAAGGCCTCGAGCCGCGCAATACGCTCGCTAAGCTCCATGCCGATCTCGTAGAGCGCGACCTCCGAGATATCGAGCAGGACGATGCGGCGCGGCGACTGCTTCAGGATCTGGCGGACGAGTTCAGAGCCGACCGAGCCGCCGGCCCCCGTCACCAGGATCGACTTGCCCTGGATCGAGCGGGCCATAAGCTCCGCATTCGCGGGCACGGGATCGCGGCCGAGCAGGTCCTCGACCTCGAGCGGGCGGACGTCGGTGATGGCCACGCGGCCCGACGCGATCTCCTGCATCGAGGGCATCACCTTCACGGCAACCGGCAGGTCGCGCAACTCGGCGACGATCTGGCGGCGCTCGCGCCGGTGCGTATCGGGAATGGCCAGCAGCACTTCCTTGACGCCGGCGCGGTCGATGACGGCCCCGATCTTTTCGGGCTTGTAGACCTTCAACCCGCCGACGTACTGGCCCCAGAGCGTGGTATCGGGATCGATGAAGCCGACCGGCTCGCGGTCGGAGACGCGGCGCAGCGCCGCCAGCAACTCCACTCCATCATGGCCGGCGCCGTAGATCAGCACCGGTTTCCGCTCGAAATCGACGGCGCGGGTGGGATACTTGATGCCGACCGTGCGCAGCAGCAGTCCGGCCAGCTGTCGGCTCGCCACGATCGCGATGGCCGCACCGATCGCATACGTCACGACGACGATGCGCGGCGTGCCGAGTTGGCCGGCCATGAATACGATGAGCGACCAGATCAGCACCGACAGGGCGACGCAGCCGAGGATGCGCACGGTGCCGCGGTAGCCGATGAAGCGGGTCACCAGCCGGTAGAGCCCCAGCCAGGCGAACGTGCCGACGGTAATGATCGGCGCCAGCGCGAGGAGCACGTAGCCGCGCCAGTCGAGCGGCGGGATCACCTCCTGATAGCGCAGCGCGGCAGCGGTCCAGACGACGGCCGCGAGCAGGAGGAGATCGCTCGCCACGAGCAGACCGCGCTTCTGCCAGCGTGGAAGACCGAGCAGCGCCGAGCGCAGCCGGGCCAGGAACCAGTCGTGTTCGCTTGTCTCCGGCAAGGCTTTCCCTCAGGGCCGATCCGACCGAACTCATAACCTTGGGCAGTGCTCGTGTCGGGCAGTTCTACACGGATGGATGCGCCGAATTCGTGGCGCGCCTTCGTGCGGTGTCAAATGCCGTCTGGGCCGTCGGCTCAGAGAGGAATAGCTGCCTGCGCCAGTCAGGGCAAGCCGACGATCGCCTCGGCCTGTGGGTTGCGCCCGAGCCGCTATGAACGGGCAGCCGGTTCCGGTACGGCAGCGGGCTTCTCGCTGGCCGCCAGTTCGTCGATGAGGCGGTAACACAGCACCACGGCCAGACTGCCGAACAGGATGCCACCCAGCATGTTGCCGATCAGGACGCCGTCTGCGCCCATCAAGGCGCCGCCGCCCCAGACGAACGGCACGGTGCCCAGTGTCGCACGCCCCCAGTTGAGCGCGGTCGAGACCGTCGCGCGGCCCAGCGTATTGAACACCGCATTGGCCACGAACAGTGCGCCCAGAAACAGGAACAGCGGCGTCAGCCAGTCGCAGAACAGGATGATGAGGCGCGCGGCGTCGCCTTCGGCACGGAAGGCGGAAACGATCGACCCCGACAGCAGGGCCAGCGCCAGCCATGCGGCGAGCGTGTACAGGGCCGTGACGAGCAGCGACAGCGTCAGCGTGTCACGCATGCGGTCGATCGAGCGGGCGCCGTAGTTCTGGCCGATGATCGGGCCGACGATCCCGGACAAGGCATAGATCGCGCCGAAGGCCACGGGGATGATGCGTCCGATGATGGCCCAGCCGGCGACCGCGCTGTCGCCATAGC
>JBGSQO010000039.1:0-2459 GCA_041738055.1 Filomicrobium sp. | reverse complement strand
AGCCGCAGCGGCGGCAAACTGCGACTGCAACATCGCCTCGCTGGTTGCCGCAAGGATGGCCGCAGCCGACACGCCCAGGGCCGTGGCCCCCACGAGAAGTCCGAGGTGGCGTACTCTCAAACGGCTGGCGAGGCGTCCCATGATCGATCCTGCTCGGCTCGTGTTGCGGGTCTGTCACGCCAATATAACGCTGGAATGGCGGAATTGGAGCCCTCGACCCGTTGTTTTGGTGGAGAGGATATCACCGGCCCCGGACGGTGCGCCGCCGTACAGGAGCAAAGCGCCGGGAATACTGGCGAAACAGCGTGAGGTTGGCGGCAAACACGATGGTGAAGACGATGGCGAGCAGCACCATGGCCGTCGTCCGGTCGGTAAGCCGGAAGGCCGCCCCGGACGCCGCCTGCGGCATCGGCACGGCCGCCTTGACGATGGCTGCCGCCTCGACGACCGACCTGGCCGAGCGGGGCTCGGCGACGAGATCGGCGGCATTGACGCTGATCGACAGGAGATCGCTGGCGACCGGAGGCGCCGCCTTCGCCTCCTGTTGGGAGACGAGGCCCGCAACGAGGGCGAAAATGGCCAGACCCATCAGCGCATCGAACGAGATCTGCCTGACGAGCCCTGGAACTCCACGCGCAATCTTCATCTCTCACGTCTCCCGCTGCAAACCGCCGACGATTCGACGGACCCTACTAAAGATTGCCCATGTGGCCGCCCCGCGCCCGGAATGTGGCGTTGTCGGGTCGGTCCACGGGCTGTGCCCCGGCGGCATCACCGTCCTGCCGTAACTGGAGCGGTCCGGCAGCCAGCCTGCGCTTGCCCCTTGCCAAGTCCGGCGGTAGGTTGCCCGCCGCTTTCCGTTCCCGTGATCTCGCAGGTCGCACCTTAAGAAAGGCTTAACCCTGATGGGCTTCATCGCCGACAGCCTCAACCGCATCCAGCCCTCCGCAACCATCGCCGTCTCGACCAAGGCGCGCGAGCTCAAGGCCCAGGGCCGCGACATCATCTCGCTGTCGGCCGGCGAGCCGGACTTCGACACCCCCGACAACATCAAGCAGGCGGCCAAGACGGCGCTCGATCAGGGCAAGACCAAGTACACCGACGTCGACGGCATCCCCGAGTTGAAGGCGGCCATCTGCGCCAAGTTCAAGCGCGACAACGGCCTCGACTACAAGCCGGCCCAGGTCTCGGTCGGCACCGGCGGCAAGCAGGTGCTCTACAATGCGCTGCTCGCCACCCTGAACCCGGGCGACGAGGTCATCATCCCGGCTCCCTGCTGGGTGTCGTATGCCGACATCGTCATCCTGGGCGGTGGCACGCCGGTGTTCGTGACGACGACGATGGCGCAGGGCTTCCGTATGCAGCCCGAGGCGTTCGAGGCCGCCATCACGCCGAAAACCAAGTGGGTGATCCTCAACTCGCCGTCGAACCCGACCGGGGCTGCCTACTCGGCCGCCGACATCAAGAAGCTGACCGACGTGCTGATGCGCCACCCGCACGTTTGGGTCCTCACCGACGATATGTACGAGCACCTGATCTACGACGGCCACAAGTTCGCGACCCCCGTCGAGGTCGAGCCCGGGTTGTATGACCGCACGCTGACCATGAACGGGCTGTCCAAGGCCTATTGCATGACCGGCTGGCGGCTCGGCTATGCGGCCGGTCCCGTGGCCCTCATCAACGCCATGCGGAAATTACAGTCGCAGTCGACCTCCAACCCCTGCTCGATCACGCAGTGGGCCGCCGTCGAGGCCCTGAACGGCCCGCAGGACTTCATCGCCCGCAACAACGCCGTGTTCGTCGAGCGCCGCGACCTCGTGGTCTCCATGCTAAATCAGGCGACCGGCATCGTCTGCCCCAAGCCCGAGGGCGCGTTCTACGTCTATCCCTCCTGCGCCGGGGCCATCGGCAAGACGACGGAGAAGGGAACCAAAATCGCCAACGACGAGGATTTCGTCACGGCGCTGCTGGAAGAGGAGGGCGTTGCCTGCGTGCATGGCGCCGCCTTCGAGGGCTCGCCCGCGTTCCGCATCTCGTATGCCACCTCGACGGAGGCGCTGGAACAGGCCTGCACGCGTATCCAGCGGTTCTGTGCCGGGCTTAAGTGAAGGCAAGGGGGCTGCGCGACCTTTATACTTGCGCCTTCCGACACTCGTTCCGAGCGCCGGCCGGAAGGCGCGCCCCCTTGCCCCCGCGCAGGCGAAGCCTGTTTTCTCCAAGTGATGGTTCCAAGGGCTAAGCCCTTGGTGGGGGGCGAGGGGGCAAAGCCCCCCGCACGTCACTTGCCTATGCTTCGACCGAAATCTCAGCGCGTATCGGCTGGTTTGAAAGGCGAGCAGCCCTGCTTCGCACCGCGAACGGGTTGACGGCACGCCTCAAGGCCGCGTCGTCTCAGAACTCCAGCCCTCGACCGCCTGCTTGCGTCCGGCCGCCCCCGATGACACCGCCGGCGGGCTGCT
>JBGSQO010000025.1:0-9561 GCA_041738055.1 Filomicrobium sp. | reverse complement strand
CGCCACCGTTGTTGCCGGGGCCGCACAACACGAGAATGCGAGCGCCGCGCGGGACCATGCGCTGAGCTTCGTCGGCGACCGCACGGCCGGCGTTCTCCATAAGAACGAGGCTCGGCACGCCATGCTCGACCGCCAACCGGTCGGCGGCGGTCATCTGCTGGCTGGATAGGATCTCGACAGGATCGGGCACGGACACTCTCCCTTCTGACACGCGGTACACAGGCCAAGACTGGCCCAGGGCAGTGAGGTATAGCGCACCCGATGCCACAAGGTCATGATACGTCGCAAAGGTGGTGCCCGCCAAATTGGATGCATTTTGTGCATCATGCTTACTTGTTGAGCATAATTTGCAGGCAGCGACGCCCACAAATTCGCCATCAATGATCCAGCCCCTTGCATCTGCACGATAATAATTCTCTCTCACCAACTGGCACGGGGCGTGCTAACCAAGTCTGCGTTCGACGCCCGCGAGCCAGCTCTTGGGTCGCGCGACGTCGTCCAATGGAGGACCAGGGGACAATGAAAAAGATCGAAGCCATCATCAAGCCCTTCAAGCTCGACGAAGTGAAAGAGGCGCTGCAGGAAGTCGGTCTTCAGGGCATTACCGTGATCGAGGCCAAGGGCTTCGGGCGGCAGAAGGGGCATACCGAACTCTATCGGGGCGCCGAGTACGTCGTCGACTTCCTGCCGAAGGTGAAGATCGAGGTCGTGCTCGCCGACGAGATGCTCGACAAGGCCGTCGAAGCAATTCAAAAGGCCGCCAAGACGGGGCGCATCGGCGACGGCAAGATCTTCATCTCCAGCGTCGAGGAAGCCATCCGCATCCGCACCGGCGAGACCGGCTCGGACGCCATCTGAGCCGCCATCGTCCCCGATCGGAGCCCCGCGGGCGCAAGCGGGGGCTTCCGGTCGCGATAGACCTCCACACGCTGACTTCACACCGCTCGAAACAGGGGAGCATTCATGAAAACCGCAGCCGACGTCGTCCAGATGCTGAAGGACAAGGACGTCAAGTTCGTCGACTTCCGTTTCACGGACACCAAAGGCAAGATGCAGCACGTCACCGCTGACGTGACCTGCGTCGACGAGGACGTATTCGCTGACGGCTACGCCTTCGACGGCTCCTCGATCGCCGGCTGGAAGGGCATCGAAGCCTCTGACATGCTGCTCATTCCGGATGCCTCCTCCGCCCACATCGACCCGTTCTTCGCGCAGACCACGGTTGCGGTGTTCTGCGACGTGCTCGAGCCGTCGACGGGCGAGGCCTATGAGCGCGATCCCCGTTCGATCGCGCGTCGCGCCGAGGCCTACATGAAGTCGACCGGCGTGGGCGACAGCGTGTTCTTCGGCCCCGAAGCCGAGTTCTTCATGTTCGACGACGTCCGCTTCACGTCCGATCCCTACAACACCGGCTTCCGTCTCGACTCCTCCGAACTGCCGTCGAATTCCGGCACCGAGTACGAAATGGGCAACCTCGCCCACCGTCCGCGCACCAAGGGCGGCTACTTCCCTGTCCCGCCGATCGACTCGGCTCAGGACATCCGCTCCGAGATGCTGTCGGTGATGGCCGAAATGGGCGTCGTCGTCGAAAAGCACCACCACGAGGTGGCGTCCGCCCAGCACGAACTCGGCATCAAGTTCGCGCCGATGGTGCTGGCCGCCGACCACCTGCAGATCTACAAGTACGCCATTCACAACGTCGCCCAGGCCTACGGCAAGACGGTCACGTTCATGCCCAAGCCCATCTTCGGTGACAACGGCTCGGGCATGCACGTCCACCAGTCGATCTGGAAGGACGGCAAGCCGATGTTCGCCGGCGACCAGTACGCCGACCTGTCGCAGACCTGCCTGTACTACATCGGCGGCATCCTGAAGCACGCCAAGGCGCTCAACGCGCTGACCAACCCGTCGACGAACTCCTACAAGCGTCTCGTCCCGGGCTATGAGGCCCCCGTGCTGCTGGCCTACTCGGCCCGCAACCGCTCGGCCTCCTGCCGCATTCCGCTGGCCTCCAATCCGAAGGCCAAGCGCATCGAGATCCGCTTCCCCGACCCTGCTGCCAACCCCTACCTGGCGTTCGCAGCCATGCTGATGGCGGGCCTCGACGGCATCGCCAACAAGATCGACCCCGGCCCGGCCATGGACAAGAACCTCTATGACCTGCCGCCGGCCGAGTTGGCCGAGATCCCGACCGTCTGTGGCTCGCTCCGCGAGGCGCTGAAGTCGCTCGACGAGGACCGCGGCTTCCTGAAGATGGGTGGCGTGTTCACCGACGACATGCTGGATGCCTACATCGAGCTGCGCATGGAAGAGAACATGCGCTACGAGATGACCCCGCACCCGGTCGAGTTCGACATGTACTACAGCGTCTGAGCTTGTGCGCGGCGACTCCGCTCCGCGGAGCCGGCCGCCGCGCACGCCAAGACCGCGCGCTTTCCGCTGTTGGCTCGGAGGTAAGCGCTCGTAACCAGGGCAACTCGAATTGAAATCTGAATGCGCGAAGGCCCGGGAGCCCCAACTCCTGGGCCTTTTGCTTTGCATCCGTGTAGCCGAGCCGGCCATTCCGATTGACAAGCGTCTCGCTCCGACCAGCGGGCAGACGACTCGTTTCTCTTCGCGAGCAGGGCTGCCGCCCCGCACACCAGCATGAGCCACGCTCAAGGGAAGACGAGGGGAATTGCCCCCTCGACCCCCTACCCAAGGCCTTAGCCCTTGGAACCATCACTGGGATTTCATGGCAGGCCCGTCGCCCAGCAGGGCAAACGGGGTGATCCCCCGCGCGGGGTCCGGGGGCGCGCAGCCCCCCCACTTCACTTGTGGCAACGCCAAATTAAGAGCAATCAAGCGCCGGCCGTCGTCTTTCGCGGACTCTTGCGCTTGACCACGACGCCTTCGTCGGGACGCGGCGCGGTTTGGCGCGGGCGGGCAGGACGCGAGGCAGCCGCCGCAAGGTCGATCCCGAGCTTGGATGCCAGTTGCGACCGCTTCGTCGTCACGTCGGCGATGGTCACCTGATCGAGCGTCCGCAGGAAGGCCTGCAGCGCCTTGGAGAACGTCACCTTCAGCGCGCACACCTCGATCAGCGGGCAGGTGTTGGTGTCGGGTACGAAGCACTCGACGATGTCGAGCCCGCTCTCGGTCAGCCGCACCACCTCGCCGACGACGATCTCCTCGGGCGGGCGCGCCAGCCGGAAGCCACCGCCGCGACCGCGCACGTTCTCCAGATAGCCCCACTGGCCGAGCAGGTGCACGCACTTGACGACATTGGGACGGGGAAAGCAGTAGGCGCGCGCGATCTCGTCGGTGGTCGACAACTGCTCGCCCTTCAACGCCGCATACATCAGCGTGCGCAAGGCATAGTTCGAAAAGGCGGTGAGACGCACGGGCGTTCCTCTCGGCCGGCGGCCATCCGCGCACCTGCGCCCTGGCTCTTCTGCGGCTCGTCCTGTCCGGATATCGAACAGGGCTTGCCCGCGTCAATAGTAGAGAAGGATGCCGAGCGAGACGATCGACAACCCGAGATAGGCGAAGTTGGCGGTGTTGGACTGCGCCCACGAGCCCATGCGCTTGGGCATTTCGCCCCATTTGACGCCGGCGATGCCTGCTATCGCGATGCCGATGACGAGGCCAAGGACGAGCGAGGGCCGGTGCACTTCGAAATCGATGAGAGAGGCGCCCAACCCCACGATCCGCTCAGGCCCGATAGCCGTCTCGGCCGTTTGCACATGAGAGCTGATCAAAGCGCCAGCAGCCCCACCGCCCACCAGCGTCGCCAGAAAACCCGTCGCGCGCGACATGCCGCAACTCCTCGATTACGCACCACCCGAACCGTCACGTCTCCCCTCGGCCACCCACCGTGACCGAGACCGACGATCCATTCATTTAGCAGCGATCCCTCAAGGTCTGGTTAAGGTTGACGGGAGCCGTGCGAGTTCGGCCTTTCGGCGGCGCAGCATTGAAACAGGATTGACACATTCGAAGTTGAGGAGCACCATTCATACAAATTCACGAAAGGAGGTCTAAGAAAATGATCCCACCTGGTCACGATCTCTAGAGATGATGCGTAGGTCTCGCAACGACCTATACCGTCATGTCGAAAAACAAAGCTCAACTATAAACATCTGGCTCAAGATATAGAGCGCAGTTCGTGCGTGTCAGCTCGGCTTTCGAAGGGAACAGCGCCGAGAAATGCGGAGAACGACTTCTCTGAACTGATGCAGCCGATGCGCTGAATTGAAGCCGGACGTCGACCCTGCACCGCGGATCGAACGACGATTGAAAAGGGACATCACTCTGCACCGGGCCAATGGGACCTTGCGAAGGCAAGCCCAACACATGGCACCCACGGGCACGAAATGAACCGCTAAAAACTGGTCGTTCCATACCGCACCGCGAGCCCGGTCCCCCTGTGGTACCGGGCTTTGGGTTGTCTGGGATGGCGGCACGTCCTTCATTTTTTCCGCCGCTTCGGAGTCTGGGACGAGTTGATCCTGGGACGGGATGATCCTCGGATGGCCTGCCATCACTCCGGCGATTTCGGCGCGCATAGACCTGCAATGCGCTCAACTTTGGGACTGCCCACCAACTTTTTATCGGCTTCGTCGCTGCTGATCGCGGCAGCGCTGCTTACCGCTTCCGCTCCCCTGTTGCTTTGCGCGGACCCGAGCCAGCCGGCGCAGAATGGGACCGCGGTCGCATGGCCGACCACCGAGCCCGCCAGCAGCCACGAGACGCTTTCCGAGCGGTTTCCTCCGCCGGCCGGTTTTGTCCGTGAACCGGCTGCCCCCCGTAGCTTTGCCACCTTTTTGCGCGACCTGCCGCTGAAGCCCGCCGGCACGCCGGTGAAGCTCCACACCGGCGCTCTCAAGTGGCGCCAGGACGTGCACGCCGCCGTAGTCGATATCGATACGGGGCCGCGCGACCTGCAGCAATGCGCGGACGCGGTGATACGCCTTAAGGCCGAGTGGCTGTGGGCGGCGGGACGCTCGCACGAGATCCAATTCAACTACACGAGCGGCGCCCCAGTTGCATTCAGTCGCTGGGCCAAGGGCGAGCGGCCGTCCGAAAGCGGCAAGAGCTGGCGGCGCTCGGGCAAGCCGGACGCCACCTATGGCTCGCTGCGGCGCTACCTCGTGCAGGTGTTTGCTTATGCGGGCACCTACTCACTGGCGCGCGAGCTGAAACCTGTAGCCGGCGGCCGCCCCGAGATCGGCGACGTGGTCATCGCCGACGGCTTTCCCGGCCATGCGGTGCTGGTCGGCGATGTGGCAATCGATCCATCGACGGGCGCGCGGCGATTCTTGCTGCTGCAAAGCTACATGCCCGCGCAGGATATCCACGTCCTGAAGAACCCGGCGGCTGGCGACGGCTCGGCTTGGTACGAAGCCCCGGTCGGACTGGCCCTGGTCACGCCTGAGTGGACGTTTGCCGCCGACAGCCTGAAACGCTGGAAATGAGGTAGCAGGGTTGTCACGGGCCGTCAGCCCCAGGTGCAGACAAACCGGCTGCATGCGCGTCCCCGGGGTCCGAAATCGCAGGCGGCTCGGACCGGCCGGCACACGCGGCAGGAGTAGCTCGACACGCAGCCGCGATAGCGGCCGTTGCGAGCAAAGTTGCAGGTGCGGATGGTCTGGCAGTCGCGGCCAGGATTGATCAGGCCGCCCGGACCTTCCTGCGCCATCGCTGGCGAGGCCGGAGCGAAGCCCACCAATGCCATAACGCTCGCCACGGCAAGAAGAGCGGTCGCGATCGAACGAGCCTTGCGCATTGGTCCCACCTTTCAGCCCAATTACCACCGGGCCGAAGTGTGATCCACCGACTGCGCAAACGCAATCGCGGGCGCCCGCGCTCGTTGCGTCAGGTTAACGGCTGTGCCGGCGCGGCCACGCGGCGGGTGTCACTACTCGGCCGCCTGCCGGCCGGCAGTGGTCAGCGCCATATAGTCGGTGAGGAGTGTCTCGGTGATGCGGCCGGGTTGGTACATGGTGCCGGCGATCTCGCGGACCGGCGTCACTTCGGCGGCCGAACCGGTGATGAAGCACTCCGTGAACGTGCCGAGCTCCTCGGGCAGGATGCGCCGCTCGATCAGCTCCAGCCCGCGTTTGGCCGCGATCTCGATGACGGTTGCCCGCGTGATGCCCGCCAGGAAGCAGTCGGCGATGGGCGTGTGGATCTTGCCGTCGGCGATGAAGAACACATTCGCCCCCGTGCACTCGGCGACGCGGCCCTGGTAGTCGAACATCAACGCATCCGCGAAGCCCTTGCGCTCGGCGCGGTGCTTGGAGATCGTGCAGATCATGTAGAGGCCGGCGGCCTTGGCGTGGCAGGGCGCGCAGGCGGGGTCCGGACGCCGGTAGTCGGCGATGTCGAGGCGGATGCCGCGCATGCGCTCTACGGGATCGAACATCGACGGCCACGTCCAGGTGGCGATGGCGACGTGGATGACGTTCTGCTGGGCGGAGATCGCCATCATCTTCTCGCCGCCGCGCCAGGCGACCGCGCGCACGTACTTCGCCCCGCCGCCGTTGCGGGCGATGACCTCGGCCTTGGCCGCCTCGATCTCGTCGACCGTATATGGGACCTTGAAGTCGAGGATTTCGGCGGACTTGTGCAGCCGCTCGGAATGCGTGCGCGATTTGAACACGACGCCATCATAGGCACGCTCGCCCTCGAACACACAGGAGCCGTAGTGGAGGCCGTGGGTGAGGACGTGGAGCGTCGCCTGATCGGAGGGGATGACGCGGCCGTCGAACCACACGAGCGCGTCGCCGAAGTAGGTGAGATCCGTCGTCATCTCGGCTAAGGTCCTTCACATGCGGGATAGAGAGCATCGCCGTGGGCCTGACACCACCCGGCTCGCGGTTCTGGCAGGAGCCCGTGACCGAGTGCCGCCGACGCGAGAACACCAAGAGAGCCCCACTCGCATCGAACGACCCGGACCCGGTCTGCACCGGTCCGGCGGCCAGCTCGAAAACAGCTTGCAAGCGGTAACAATCGCCAGCAAATATGTCAACATGACTGACGTAAATGACCACGCCGGGGCGGCTGCAAGCCTCGCCATGACGGCAGGGCCGGAGACGGCTGCACAACGCGACGGTGGTGCGCCCGCCGACCGGGCGCGGCTCATCGCGTGCATGGAACTGTTCTTCTTCGCCTACCGCGACTTTACCGGCGATGCCGACGCCGTACTCGAAACCTATGGCTTCGGCCGCGCCCATCACCGCGTGCTGCATTTCGTCCACCGCAATCCGGGACTGCGCGTGGCCGACCTGCTCGAAATCCTCAAGATCACCAAGCAGAGCCTCGCGCGCGTGCTGAAGCAACTGGTGGACGAAGGCTTCATCGTCCAACGCGCCGGAAAGGCGGATCGCCGCGAGCGCCTGCTGCATGTCACCGCCAAAGGTGGGCGCCTTGCCGAGACGCTGGCCGACATGCAGATCGGGCGCATTCGCGAGGCCTTCGCCATGATCGGTGCCGGCGGCGACGAGACGGCCATGCGTTTCCTGTTCGCCATGATCGCAGCCGAGGACAGGCCCAAGGTGCGCAGCCTGATCGAGCCACCGGGCGCGGAGGGCTCGGCCCCCTAAGCAGACATTCGTGGCTCCGCCAACGAATGTCTGCTTAGGTCTCCTTGTTTGAGCAGACTTTTTGCCGAAAACCGCGAGGACACTTTTCGGAAAGTCTGCTTAGGCGCAACGTTGGCGTCCTGAGACAGCGCTCGCTGTGGGCGGCCAAGTGAAGACGAGGGGCTCACTTGTTGGCCAACACTGGGCAAGCCCGTGTTGGACTGCCCCCTCGCCCCCCCACAAGGGGCTGGCCCCTTGACCCATCACCTGGAGTTCGGGGCAGGCTCGTCGCCCAGGAGGGAGCAAACGGGGTGATCCCCCGCGCGGGGCACGGGCGGCGTGAGCCCCGGCACTTCACTTGGGGCCAGGGTCAGGGACCAAACTCAGCGCGTGCAGGCTCAGGCCCTCAGAAGATCAACGACCCCACGCAGGGTGTCCTCGCGCCCGATGCCTGCTAAGAAGACACGATCCTGGGCCAATCGTAAGGGAGCTTCCAAACATGACCATCCCGGCCGAGAAACCTTCTGCGGACGGCTCGCTTCCCGACGACGCCCCCCACGTGCTCATCGTCGATGACGACCACCGCATCCGCGAACTGCTTGCGCGCTATCTCTACGACCACGGCTTCCGAGTTACGCCGGCCGCCGATGCCGCCGCTGCCAAGGCCGCCATGCGCGGGCTCGCCTTCGACGTGGTCCTGCTCGACTGGATGATGCCCGGGCAGACGGGAATTGAGCTCGCCCGCGAGATCAAGGCGGAGCAGAAGCTGCCGGTGTGCATGCTGACCGCGCTGTCGGATGGCAATCAGCGCATCGAGGGACTGGAAGCGGGCGTCGACGACTATATCGCCAAGCCGTTCGAGCCGCGCGAGTTGCTGCTGCGGCTGCGCAACATCCTGCGCCGGGGCAAGGCACCGTCCGGCAGCGGCGAGGAGGTGCGGATGGGCGTCTACGCCTTCCACATCGCGCGCGGCGAACTGAAGAAGGACGACGAGACCATCAAACTGACCGAGCGCGAGCGCGAGTTGCTGAGGCTGTTTGCCTCGCGTCCAGGTGTGCCGATCCCGCGCCACGAGTTGTCCGGCGACGAGGCGACGGGCAGCGAGCGGGCGATCGACGTGCAGATCAACCGGCTGCGGCGCAAGATCGAAAGCGACCCGACGAACCCAGTCTACCTGCAGACGGTTCGCGGCAAGGGCTACATCCTCTATACCGATTGACGGCCGCTCGACCGGAAGGGCAAAGACCGGGTCCCGGCAACGGCACGGCCGCGCCGCTCCGAAACCGCTACGTTGAAGCACACCGAGAGACACCCCCGACGTCATGGTCGACTTGTCGAGCCACGCCATTCGTCTGACCAGCCGCCTCAGCCTGAGACGGCCGGTGATCCGTGCGTTGGCGATGGCGCGCGACGTCCAGGCCATGAGCCTCAGGCGGGTCGCCGACGTTCTGCCCAAGGGCCTCTACGCCCGCGCGCTCATCATCATTATCGCTCCCATCGTCGTGCTCGAAGGCGTGGTCGCGTTCGTATTCATGGAGCGCCACTGGCAGGCCGTGACGCGCCGCCTGTCGGAAGCCACCGCCCGCGATATCGCCGCGCTCACCGAGATCTACGACGTCAGCCGCACCAAGACCGAGCAGGACCGCCTGATCGAGATGGCGCGCGACAAGCTCGCCCTGTCGATGCAGATCCTGCCCCCGGGCGATCTGCCGCCGACACGCCCGAAGCCGTTCTTCGACCTGCTCGACCGCGCCCTCTCGCGCGAGATCAGCCGCTTCGTCAACCGGCCGTACTGGATCGACACCGTCTGCCAGTCGCGCCTCGTCGAGATCAGGGTCCGCGCCGACAATGCCGTGCTGCGCTTCGTGGCCACGCGCCGGCAGACCTACGCCTCCAATTCCGAAATCTTCCTGATGTGGATGGTCGGTTCGTCGGTGATCCTGCTGACCTTCGCCATCATGTTCCTCAGAAATCAGATCAAGCCGATCCTGCGGCT